>DATFZP010000063.1:0-3214 GCA_035314405.1 Solirubrobacteraceae bacterium
AAAGGTGCCTCGTGGCGGTCCCGACGGCGGCGACGGCGGGCGCGGGGGGGACGTGATCGTGCTGTGCGACGACTCCCTGCGCGACCTGCAGAGCTTCAGGCGGCGCAGCCACTACCGTGCGGGGCGGGGAGGACACGGGGAGGGCGCGCTGCGGCACGGGGCGGCGGGGCAGGAGCTGACGATCCGGGTGCCCCCGGGAACCGAGGTCGTCGGGCCCGACGGCGACGGGGACGACCTGCAGGGGCGCAGGTGGGAGCTGATCGCCGACGGACAGCGGGCGAGGGTCGCCCGAGGCGGCAGCGGAGGCAGGGGAAACAAGCACTTCGCCACGCCCACCCGCCAGGCGCCGCACTTCGCCGAGCGGGGGCTGGCAGGCGAGGAGGGCTGGCTCGAGCTGCGACTGAGGCTGCTTGCCGACGTGGGCCTCGTGGGGCTGCCCAATGCGGGCAAGTCCTCGCTGCTCTCCCGCCTGACCCGGGCCGCCCCGAAGATCGGGAGCTATCCCTTCACCACCCTCTCGCCCGTGCTCGGGGTGCTCGAAGGAGACGACCGTCAGCTCGTCGTGGCCGACATCCCCGGCCTGATCGAGGGCGCCAGCGAAGGCGCGGGCTTGGGGCACGAGTTCCTCGCCCACGTGGAGCGCACGAGGATCCTCGTCCACGTGCTCGACCTCGCCCCCGAGCTGACCGCCGGGGAGGATGCCGACATGGCCGTCAACCACGAGACGATCGAGCGGGAGCTCGCGGCCTACGACGAGCGGCTCGCCCGGCTTCCCCGCGTGCTCGCCCTGTCAAAGGCGGACCTCGTGACGGAGGCGCGTGCGAGGGAGATCTGCGCCGAGTGGCGTGGGCGCCTCGGCCGCGAGGTGCCCGTGGTCCTCACCTCCAGCGCGACGGGACGGGGGCTCGAGGAGCTCGCGGCGGTCCTGCTGCGGAGTCTCGCAGCACCCGCCGGGGTCCATCCCTCCGACACGGACGGGGCGGGCGCCGGGCCCGACGGAGCGGAGGAGGAGCTCGCCGAGCACATGGTGTTCCGCCCAGCCTCCGCCGCCGGCTTCCGCGTCGAGCAACTGGCCCCGGGGTCCTTCGCCGTGCGCGGCAGGGGGATCGAGCGGCTGCTGGAACGCCACGACATCGACAACGACGAGGCGATGGCCTACCTCGAGGGCCGGCTGCGGCGGATCGGAGTGCTGCGGGCGCTCGAGGCCGAGGGCTTCCAGCCGGGGGACGAGATCGAGATCGCCGGCGTCACCTTCGAGCTCGACCCGAGCTCGCCCCTCTAGCTGGCCCAAATAAGCTCCATACATGAGACGTCTGGTTCTCAAGCTGGGCTCGAGCGTGGTCGCCGACAGCGAGGGGACACCCCGTTCGGAGGTGCTCGCTCGGCTGTGCGGCCTGTTCGCCGACCTCCATCAGGAGGGGGCCGACGTGATCGTCGTGACCAGCGGGGCGATCGCCAGGGGCATGCGGGTGATGGGCCTGCCCGAGCGCCCCACCTCGGTCGGGGCCATGCAGGCCGCCAGCGCCGTTGGCCAGGGCAAGCTCTACCGGATCTACGACGAGCTCCTGCGCGAGCGGGGCGTCACGAGCGCCCAGGTCCTGCTGACCTTCTTCGACATGAGCGCCCGCACCCACTACCTGAACGCCCGCCAGACGCTGACGACGCTGATCGAGTGGAGGGTCCTGCCGGTGATCAACGAGAACGACACAACCGCCACCGACGAGATCTCCTTCGGCGACAACGACTTCCTCGCCGCCCAGGTCGCCGTGCTCGTGGCCGCCGACGAGCTGATCCTGCTGACCGACATCGACGGCCTGTTCACCGCCGATCCGCGGCTGTACCCCGATGCCCGCATCGTCGGCGAGGTCGCCGACTTCAACGCCCTGCAGGAGCTCCAGATCGGCCACACCACCTCCCCCCTCGGGTCGGGGGGGATGCGCTCCAAGGTCGTGGCCGCCGAGATGGCGACGGCCGCGGGGATCCCGACGGTCATCTGCAACGGGTTGCGCGACGGCGCTCTGCAGGCGGTTCTCGCCGGCGAGCACGAGGGCACCCGCTTCCTCGCCCGGGAGGCCCGCTACAGCTCCTTCAAGCTGTGGCTGAAGTACGCCAAGCCCTCTCGCGGGATGCTCCTGATCGACGCCGGCGCCGTCCGGGCGGTGCGCGAAGGCAGCGCGAGCCTGCTCCCGGTCGGGGTGGTCGGCGTGATCGGGGAGTTCGACGCCGGCGACGCCGTGGAGATCGCCGAGCGGGGAGACGGCGAGGCGATGCCGGGGCGGACCCTCGCGAAGGGCATCTGCAGCTACTCGGCGGAGGAGCTGCGGCGGGTGATCGGGCTCCAGTCCTCGGCGGTGCGGAAGATCCTCCCGCGCGCCAGCGACGAGGCGGTCCACCGCGACTACCTCGTTCTCGACTGAGGGCCCTACCCTGTAGGGATGGCAACAGCGGTCTCATCCGTCGGCGAGACCTGTCGTGCGGCCAAGCGGGCGGCGCGGACGCTCGCCCAGGTCGAAAGCGACGTCAAGGACGGTGCGCTGAAGGCGATCGCCGATGCGCTGGAGGCTCGCTGCGAGGAGGTCCTCGAGGCGAACGACCGCGACATGCAGCTCGGACGCGAGCAGGACATCGGCGAGGCGCTGCTCGACCGCCTCCGCCTCGACGAGGGCCGCATCTCCGCGATCGCCCGGGCGGTCCGCCAGATCGCCGCGCTGCCCGACCCGGTCGGGGAGGTGATCGAGGGGCGCCGCCTGCCAAACGGCCTGGACGTCCGCAAGGTGAGGGTTCCCCTCGGCGTCGTGGCCGTCGTCTACGAGGCGCGCCCGAACGTCACGATCGACGCGACGGCACTGTGCCTGAAGTCCGGCAACGCGATCGTGCTGCGGGGCTCCTCGACCGCGATGCACTCCAACGCCGCCCTCGCCCAGATCGCCGCGCAGGCGGCGGTGCAGGCCGGGCTGCCCGACGGCTGCGTGAGCCTCGTGGCCGGGGGAGGACGGGAGGAGCTCGCCGAGCTGGCCACGCAGAAGGACACCGTCGAGGTCATCATCCCCCGCGGCGGGGAGGGCCTCAAGCACGCGCTCCAGGCCGTCGCCACCGTGCCCGTGATCTACGCCGCGTCGGGCAACTGCCACGTGTACGTGGACGCATCCGCCGATCTCACCGATGCGGAAGCGATCGTCATCAACTCAAAGACGCAGCGACCAGGCGTGTGCAA
>DATFZP010000064.1:0-3261 GCA_035314405.1 Solirubrobacteraceae bacterium
CCGAACACCGACGCCGTCTCGGCGAGCGTCAGGGGCGTCTGCTGGTGGAAGATCCCCTGGCGGGCCGCGAGGGCGAAGTGGACTCCGTGGCCGAGCTCGTGGGCGAGGGTCAGGACGTCCCTGCGCCGGGCGGTGTAGTTCAGGAGCACGTACGGGAACACCTCCGGCACCGCCGCCGCGCAGAACGCCCCCCCTCGCTTGGCGGGACGCACGGGGGCGTCGATGCGCCGCTCGTCGAAGAAGCGCCTCACCAGCGCCCCGAGCTCGGGAGAGAACGAGGAGTAGCACTCGTGCACGATCTCACGGGCCTGGGCGAACGGGAACGTGACCTCGTCGGCGGTGACCGCAGCCATGCGATCGTAGTCGGCGAGCCGCTCCACCCCGAGCAAACGGGCCTTCAGTCGGTACCAGCGACGGGCGATCTCATAGCGGCCCCTGACGGCCTCGATCAGGGCCGCCACCGACTCGTCGCTGGCCTCGTTGGCGAGGTTGCGGGCGGCCAGCCAGCCCGGGTAGCTTCGCAGGCGATCGTCGGTGGCCTTGTCGGCCAGCAGCGTGTTGAAGAGGTAGGCCCGCGTGCGCAGGCCGGGGGCCAGGCCGGCGCTGACGGCCTCGGCGGTGACGCGGCGGAGGTCCCTTTCGGGCTGGGACAGGCGGCTGAGGGCCACGTCGAGGGCGACGGTCTCCTGCCCGCCCTCGCCCGCCGGGACCTCCACCTCGATCGCGGAGGTCAGCTCCTCGAACAGGCGCGTCCACGCGCTGGCGCCCGTGAGGGCCTTCTCGGCGAGGATCTTCTCCTCCGGCTCGGAAAGGAGGTGATCGCGATAGCGGCGCACGTTGCGAAGGTGGTGGCGGCAGAACTCGAGCCCCTCCCCCGCGAGCAGCTCCTCGGCGCGGTCGTCCGCGAGCGCCGACCACTCGAGCTCGAAGAACAGGAGGGTCGTCTGAATCGCCGTCTCCTGCTCCTGGACGTGCTGCAGCAGCGCCCCGTTGGCCGGGTCGGCGGTGTCGGTGGAGAAGCGCAGCGCGGCGAAGTAGCCGGCGCGTGCGACGAGGTCATGGATGGCGGCGAGCTCCTCCATCGCCTCCCTCAGCCCCTCTCCGTCGAGCTCCTCGAGCGCTCCGGCATACCGCTCGGCGAAGGCCCGTGAGCGGGCGATGGCGTCGGCCAGCCTGCGCCTGACCCCCTCGACGCCCTCGCCGTCGACGAGCGGCTCCAGATCCCAGGCGGTCTCCTCCAGCTCCCTGTCGGTCGTCTCGGAGGGGGCGGCGGGGGCCATTGCCGCCAGCTTACCCACAGGCCGGCCCGAGGAGGGCCTCGCCGGGCGGCGCGAGGGGACGCTCGCCCGGGGGGACCGAGGGGGCCGGCCGCGCGGCCGCCGGCCCGGCTACTCGGCCGCGAGCGCCTTCAGCATGTCCAGGCGGGCCGCCCGGCGGGCGGGCAGTTGGGCGGCGAGGAGCCCGGCGAGGGCGGAGACGACGAGCAGGATCGCGAGGGTTCCGAGGGGGAAGGCCTGCACGTAGCCGGAGCCCGACAGGGTCAGGGTGGTGATCAGGACGGCGGCGACGACGCCGATGACGATGCCGAAGACACCCCCGATCAGGGAGGTGATCACCGACTCGTAGCGGATCATCTGGCGGATCTGGCGGCGGGAGGTGCCGATCGCCCGCATCATCCCCAGCTCCCGGGTGCGCTCGTAGATCGAGAGGATCAGCGTGTTGACGATCCCGAACAGCGAGACGACCACCGACAGGGCCAGCAGGACGTAGATGAGGGCGAGCAGGCTGTTGATCTGGTTGGCCTGGTCCTGCTTGAACTGGGCCGCCGTGCGGGAGCGCGCCTGGGGGAACGCGCTCGCGAGCAGCCTGTCGACGGCTGGTTGCACCTGCGAGTTCGAGACGCCCTTCTGGTAGGAGACGAAGTCCAGGGCGTCTTCCCGTTGGCCGAACGCGGCTCTCGCGAGGGCCAGAGAGATCGTGAGGTCGCCGAGCAGGCGGGCGTTGTCGGAGGCGATCCCGATCACCGGCAGGGACACCCGCCGGTCGGTCGGAGTGAGGACCGAGAGGGTCTGGCCGACCTGCAGGTGGTGGGCGCTCGCGAAGTTCTTCGTCACGATCGTGCCGCCGCCCGCAAGGGCGAGCAGCGTGGCGGGCGAGCCGTGCTCCCATTCCACGCGGTAGACGCGTCCGAAGGTCGTCGGCTCGACCACCGTGATCGTGAGGTTGCTGGAGCTTCCCTTCAGGCGCCCGGCGGTGAACGCGATCGGCGTCACGTTCGCGACCCCCGGCACACGGCGAAGCGCGGGTGCGAGCACGGCGGGAATCGTCGCTTCGCTGTTCACGCTCGAGTTCTCCACGATCAGATCGCCTGCGAACGAGCGGCTGACGGCCCGATCGATCGTCGCCTTCGTGCCGTCGGCGAGGACTGCCACGAGCGTCACCAGCGCCAGTCCCACGGTCAGCGCCCCGGCCGTGGTCAGCGTCCTGCCCGGCTGCCGGATCGAGTTCTCCTCCGCCAGGCGCCCGGTGATCCCCCTCCAGCTCACGAGCCCGCCGATCACCCTCGCCAGGGTTCTGGTCAGGCGGTAGCGGGGCCCGTGGGCCCGCTGGCGCAGGCGTATGTAGAGGAAGACGAGGCCCACCGCGACGATGATCGCGATCGTCCCCACGCTCTCGCCCTGGGCGATCGCCAGGACCAGCCGCAGCACCACGAGCCCGAGCAGGATGGGCACGGCGTGGCGGCCGCGCGTGATCGGCGTGCGGCGGGGGATCTCCACGCCCTCCCTCATCGCCGCGAGCGGCGGCACGCGCGTGGCGCGCAGGGCCGGCGGCAGCCCTGCCGCCACCGTCACGCCGATGCCGACGATCAGCGAGACGACCACCGTGCGGGTCTCGATCACCGTGCCGCTGTCGGGCAGGTCGGCGCCGAAGGCCTTGAACAGCTGGTCTAGAGCAGGCGCGAGGGCGATCCCCCCGAGCAGCCCGAGCACCGCCCCCACAGAGCCCAGCAGCAGGCCTTCGTAGACGACCGAGCGCATCACCTGGGCGCGGGAGGCGCCGAGCGTGCGCAGCAGCCCGAACTCGCGGGTTCTCTGGGCGACGGTGATCGAGAAGGTGTTGAAGATGATGAACGCCCCGACGAGCAGGGCGACGTAGGCGAACACCAGCAGGAAGGTGCGCAGGAAGCCGAGGTTGCTTTCCAGGTCGGAGGTCTCCTTGGCCGCCTCCTGGGCGCCGGTGCGCACTTCGACGGTGTCCGGC
>DATFZP010000065.1:0-5942 GCA_035314405.1 Solirubrobacteraceae bacterium
CGAGCGCCGACGGGTGCGGTCTGTGGTCGGCGGCGGACACGTCCGCGACTCGCCCGCTCGCGCCGTTCACGCGACCGTTCCAGTGAGGCGGTCCAGTGGTCAAGAACTGCAAGATCACGCGGAGATCCCGGCATGCGAGGCGTCCTTTCTCCATCTTCGTTTCCATGCGCCTACGGGGTTAGCTGTCGGACTCGCGTGAACGACCACGCTACGCCACACCTGTGGCGATTCGCCCCCGCAGCCTCTCGGCTGCCTTGGGTCCCCCGCTCCTGCACCCCGTGGGGTGAAGGACTCGGCACGAACGAGCGGCAACCTAGCAGATCTCCCTGCAAAATGCACCGCAGGGGGAGGAGTGGGGGGTGTCCTCGCGACGGGGAGCCGACGCGCGAGCGATGCGGCGATGCTAAGTTCGCAGTCTCATGCGCAAGCAGGGGATCGACCTTCGTCTGCTGCTGTCCCTCTTGGCGCTCGTGCTCGCCGCGGGGCTCGTGGCGCTGCTCGCCGTCGGTGGCTCCTCGGGGGCGCCGAGCAACAAGGCGGCCGCCCAGAAGGAGAATCTCGACGCGTCGGGGCTGCTGTCACCGGTGCGGCCGGCGCCCCCGCTCGCGCTTCACAACTACCTGGGCCAGCCGGTGAACATCGACTCCTACAGGGGGAAGGCCGTGCTGGTCACGTTCCTGTACACCCACTGCCCGGACATCTGTCCCCTGATCACCTCCCAGCTGCGGGTCGCCCAGAACCTGATGGGACCGTCGGTGGCCGCCAGAGCACAGATCATCGCCGTGTCGGTGGACCCGCGGGGGGACACGCGCGCCGCGGTCGAAGCGTTCCTGGCACGCCATGAGATGACGGGGCGGATGCTCTATCTGACCGGCACCGCCCGCGAACTCGGTCCCGTGTGGAGGGCCTGGGGGGTGGGCTCCGAACGGGACGTCGCGCAACCGCAGTTCGTCAACCACACCGGACTCGTCTACGGGATCACCGGCTCGGGCGAGCGGCTGGCGATCTACGCTCCGCAGTTCCAGCCGGCCGAAATCGCGCACGACGTCCCCATCCTGGCTGCTCGCTGACCGCGACGATGGCGAGGCCGGTACGACGGGTATCGGTGGCACTCCTGGCGCTGGCCGCGCTCGTGGCGTTCGCCGTGTTCGGCCTGTCCACGACGAGTCCCTCCTCGAGCGCGAGGAAGGCGCCGGCGCTCCCCCGGGAAGTGCTCGCCGGCGGGCCGGTCACGCTCGCGAGCCTGCTGCACGGGGCCCGCGCCCGCCCCGTGCTGGTCGTCTTCTGGGCGAGTTGGTGTGGGCCCTGCGAACGGGAGGCGCCCCCGCTGGAGCGCTTCTCGCTGAGCAGAGCGGGCCGGGGACGGCTGGTCGGCGTCGACTGGAGCGACGCCCTGTCGGGGGCGCGCTCATTCATCCGCCGCTACGGCTGGACCTTCCCAAACGTCCGCGACGCGGAAGGGACCGTTGGCTATGAGTACCACCTGACGGGCCTGCCAACCACCTTCGTGCTCGATGGAGACGGTCGCATCGGGGCAGAGCTGCGGGGTCCTCAGGACGAAGCGTCGCTCGGTCGCGCCCTGGCCGCGGCGGAAGGCGGGTGACGGCCCATGGGTGAAGCCCGGCGGCGTCAGCCGTAGCGGCGATAGGCGGCGACCCAGTGCACCGCGATCGACAGCTGGGCCTGAGAGAGGGGGAGAGAGCCGTCGCACACGAGTCGCTTCAGGGCGAGCTCGAGGTGGTCCTTGGGGTTGCGGTAGAAGCCCGACACGCTTGCGTAGTCGGGCTCCGGCCAGAGATTCCGGGGGTCGTTGACGGCCCCTCCGAGCTCGAGGGGGACGAGGTGGTCGTACTCGAAGGCCGAGGCGCTTCCATGCTCGCCGTAGGCAGCCATGCTCGCGAGCTTCTCCGGCTCGGTGATCGACTCCGGCGGCCTGACGGTCGCCGTCCAGCCGGGCCGGCAGATCGTCGAGTCGATCGTCGCATCGGTCACGGCTGGGTTCAGCGCGCCGGGCGTGCAGAGCGGGTCGGGGGTGCTGTATAGCCCGGATCCGCGGGCGTGGCAGCTGCCGGGGGCGGGCTGACGCTGGACGATGCCCGCACCGGCGGAGGAGTAGGCCAGGCCGTTGGGCCCCGTTCGCGGGTACCCTCCGGATCGCGCCCCGGCGACGGCGCACGCGGCGGTGGCGAGCGCCAGCGCGAAGGCGGCGGCGCAGGCTCGGAGCGCCCCGCGGGGCGGCCGGGAGGTGGGCATCGGGTGAGTGTAGGCGTGGCTGGGGATGGGAGAGAGGGCGTCCGTCCCGACGCTCGGATGGGATGCCGGGGGCTCTTCCAGCCCGGCCGTGAGGGCGTGGCGGGGAGGCAGGGGGACATACACTCCCGGCGTGATCACGACGGAGCGGGCGGCCGGGCTGGCATACCGGCAGGCGGGGGCGTCGAGCGAGCAGGTCGCCCTACTCGTCCACGGCTATCCCGAGTCCTCCTTCATGTGGCAGGACGCTCTGACGAGGCTCGCCGCGGCGGGGTGGCGGGCGATCGCGCCCGACCTGCCCGGGTACGGGGACTCCGAGCCGGATCCTCCGGGAACCTGGGAGCGCCACGTGGAGGCGCTCGAGCGCTTCGTGGCCGAGCTCGCGCCCGGCCCGGTCGCGCTCGTGACCCACGATTGGGGCGTGATGGTGGGGCTGAGGTGGGCCTGTGACCATCCCGAGGGGGTCGGCGCGCTGGTGATCTCCGACGGAGGGTTCTTCGCCGACCGGCGCTGGCACGACCTGGCCAACGTGCTGAGGACCCCGGAAGAGGGCGAGAGGCTGGTCCGATCCTACGAGCGGGACGGCTTCTTCGCGGCGATGCGATCCTTCTCGAGCGGGATCAGCGATCGGGCGCTCGCGGAGTACTGGAAGGGCTTCGCCGACGACACCCGCCGGCTCGGCCATCTCGAGCTCTACCGCTCGGGGGACTTCGACAAGCTGACCCCCTACGAAGGTCGCCTCGCAGCGCTGGGGCTCCCGGCGCTGATCCTGTGGGGCGAGGATGATCCCTTCGCCGGGGTGAGCATCGCCCACCGCTTCCACGAGGAGTTGGAGGGCTCGGAGCTCGAGGTGATCGAGGGCGCCGGCCATTTCGTCTGGGACGATCAGCCGGTGCTGACGGGCGAGGTGCTGGTGGACTTCCTCTCGCGGCGAGCCGGTGGGCCCAGCGCCCGAGTCGGCGGCCGCGCGCCCTCGTAGAGAGCCTTCCTCGCTGGACGCGGGTCAGCTCAGGCGGTGGCGTGCTCGGCGAACGCGGCGAGGGCCTGCACCAGCGGGTTGCGGCGATCCTGGTCTCCGACCAGGGTGATGGTCGAAGGCCGGGCGTCCTTCAGCGGGATCGCCGCCATCTCGGTCAGGATCGACGGGATCAACCCGGCGACGGGGGCGGGCACGGTGGTGATCGCGGAGCGGACCGACAGCGCTGCCAGGACCTCCTGCGGGTTGGCGGCCTGGTCGGCCGTCACATCGCTGGGAGGTCCGCCGCGGTGGTCATCGAGACTCCAGAAGCCCGCCCAAGTGGGGTCGATCGAGGGATGCAAGCCGATGAACGTCTCGTCGAGGACGTCGGCCACCGTCAGCTCGCTGCGGGTCGCCAGCGGATGGCGCTTGGGAGCGAGAACCACGCGAGGCTCGAGGCGCAGGCGCTGGGTCCACACGTTCGGATCGGCCGGCGGAGAGTGGCACACCGCGGCGTCCACCTCGGAGAGCCACGAGGTCGTGGGGGTGGAGGGAAAGGGGAGCTCCTGATAGCGAATGTCGGTGCCGGGGTGGGCGTGAGCGAAGCCTTCGACGAGCACAGGGCTGTCGAGCCCCGGCGGTACGCCCACGAAGCCGAGTGCGATCGTGCCCATCTCGGCCCTCGCCAGCGATTGGGCTGTGCGGGATGCGTCCGCGATGGCATCCACGGCCCGGCGCGCCTGCTCGTAGAACCGCTCGCCGGCCGTGGTGAGGGCGACGCCGCGAGACTGCCGGTCGAACAGCTTGATGCCGAGTTCCGCCTCGAGCTGGGTGATCGCCTGGGAGAGGGCGGGCTGGGCCACGTGGAGCTTGGCGGCCGCTCGCGTGATCTGGCCCTCCTCTGCGACCGTCACGAAGTAGCGGAGCTGTTCCCGCTTGAACGGCATCCCCCCATCTCCCATATAAGGATCCTATATGAGGGGCCGCAGAGAGTATTGGACTTGTGGGGCTCGACGTAGGAAGCTGGGGGAAGAGTTTCGACGTCTTTCGCGCATCGCGAGTCAGGGGGTGTCCACCACCATGCAACTTTTGCCGATCCTCATATCGACTGGGTGGCTGGGTGTCCTGCTCGTTGTGGGGGGCATGTGCCGGACGGCGGCTTGGGGCGACGAAATGCCGCCTGATCTCTGGGTGGTGGGGCCGAGCACGGTGGGGGTCATGGGCGAGCAGGGCTCGCCGGAAATCGCGGTGAAGGCCGCGTCTTGAAAGAGCTTGGACGGCGTCTGGTTCCCCTCGGTCGCCGGCTGGGGCAATAGCGCGGAGGTCATCCTCCCCTCCTAGCGCTCCGCAGGTGGCGCGGGGACAGCTTCCCTCTGTTGTCCCCGCGCCAAGCTTTCGTAGGCCGCCACGCGCCACGAGCGCGGTAGTGTGGGGGACATGGGAAGCGGAGTGCGGGCACCGGGCACTGCGAGGAGAAATCCGCAGGGTCTCGCGCCGCCCGCCCCCTCTGGCCACCGGCCGCCTGGGGGGGAGCATCCATCGCACGTCGGCACGGGCAAGACCGTGGCGATGGCGGGCCTGACCGCGTTCATAACCGTCAACATCTGGACGGGCGCCCCGATTGTCTCGCTGTGGGTGGGCTCTCAGGTGGTGGGCGAGCGCGCCCTGAGCATGGCGGCGGTGGGCGTAGTGATCGTGGTGCTCGCGGTGCTCGTGTTCGCGTTGGCAATGGCCCTAGCGTGGCTGAACAACGTGTATGACGAGCTCACCGGCCGGCCGCATGCCGAACGACGGTCTGCCTGGCTGCGAAGCATGCGGGCCGAGGCGGAGGGCCACGTGAGCCAGAGGGTGGGGATCACGATGCTGGAGCGGATCGTGATCATCAACGTGTACGTCGCCTTCACGGCGATGGCGATCTGGTACGTGTTCCTCGCGGGGGCGCCCTCTCCCGTGCTGTGAGGCGAGCGGCGACGGGGAAGGTGGGATCGCGGACGCCGGCGGAAGCGGTCGGCGAGTCGGTGCAGGCGGAACGTCCCGGCCGCCTTCCGCTCGGTGGCCTGTGTCAGGTACCGCGGCAGGCGGGGGGTCAGGCCGCGGGCGAGGGGTCAGCGGCGCTCGACCCCGCCGCGGCCGCGGCCGACGCGCCGGACGCGGCGGGCGGCCGGGCTCGCCTGCGCTCCACGCCGGGGACATGACGCTTGTCGATGCTCCAGCGGGAGGCCCGCTTCAGCAGCCGCCAGTGAGGAGGTTTCAGCAGCGGTGCGCCCGCCGCCTCGACTTTGTAGAAGTGGCGCTTGCCGACTTCCACGAGGAGCATGTAGAGGACGATCATCCCGACCAAGAAGCCGAAGAAGGCCACGGGAAGCGGCGTGAAGCCCAGCTGATGGCTGAATGAGGTGAACGGCAGGGTGACCCCGACCGCAACGCACGCGAGGGTGGAGATCGTCAGAGGCTTGCTGGCCCGGCTGCGGAAGAACGGCGTGCGCCTGGTACGGATGAGGAAGATCACGAGGCTCTGTGTCGCGAGCGACTCCACGAACCAGCCCGAACGGAACAGCGCCGGACCGGCGCTGAACACCCAGATCATGATCCCGAACGTGGCGAAGTCGAAGATCGAGCTGATCGGCCCGAACATCATCATAAAGTCCCGGATGAAGCTCGTGTCCCAGTGCGCCGGTCGTTGCAGCTGCTCTTCGTCCACGTTGTCCGTCGGGATCGTCATCTCGCTGATGTC
>DATFZP010000066.1:0-3578 GCA_035314405.1 Solirubrobacteraceae bacterium
GCGTGCAGCGCGAGCTCGAAGGACTTTCGCGCCCGCGGGTCGAGCTCGAGGTAGGTCCAGCCGGCGAGCCACGGAAGCAGCGTCGTGTGGGCCGAGGAGGACACCGGCAACAGCTCGGTGGGGCCCTGCAGCAGACCCAGAGCCACGGCGTGACGGAGCGGGAGTGCGTCGTCAGCCGGCCGCATCGGGCGCCGGATGGCGGCCTCGCCGACGGCGCACCACGGCGTAGACGATGCCCACCACCACGAGCGCGACGATCGCGTAGTCAACGTACTCGAAGCCCTTGCGCACGCTCTTCCAGTCTCCTCCGAGCGCGTATCCCGCCAGTGCCAGGCCGAGCACCCAGGGGATCGCCCCGATCAGCGAGTACACGGTGAAACGCCAGAACGGCATCCTGGCGATGCCCGCGGGCAGCGAGACGAACGCCCTCACGACGGGGATCATCCGGCCGAAGAGGACCGCTGCCGGGCCGTAGCGCTGGAACCAGCGGTCGGCACGTTCGATCTGCGCGGGTCCCATGTGCACCTTGTCGCCGTGCCTTTCGAACAGCTCCAGGCGACCTCCCCGGCCTACTCCATAGGCCACCCACGAGCCTACGATCGTCCCGAGCAGCCCCGCGAGCACGACCCCCACCATCGTCATGTGGTGCTGGGAGGCGCTCTGACTCGGGTCGGCGACGGCGAACCCGGCGAACAGCATCACGGCCTCCGAGGGGATCGGGATGCACGCGCTCGAGATCGCCATCAGCGCGAAGATCCCCGGAAGCCCGGCTTCGCTGACGAAGTGCGCCGTTTCGTTGACCAGCGTTTCGGATATCGAGGCGAGCACCAGCATCGGCCCGCCAACGATAGCGGCGATGACGGAGGCGGTCCGGGGTGCCGGGGAGGCCGGACGGAGGCGGACCGCCGGACCGCTACGGGCCCGCGGGCCGTTACCGTCCCTCGCGCGATGCGCGTCTGGATCGACCTCACGAACAGCCCCCACGTCCTGGTCATGCGCCCGGTGATCGAGCGTCTGCAGGCCGATGGGCACGAGGTGCGGGTGACCGCCCGGGACTACGCCCAGACGCTCGAGCTGTGCCGCCGCCACGGCATCGCCCACGAGGCGATCGGGCGCCACCGCGGCGAGCACGTCCTCGCCAAGGGTCTGGGACTGGCGTCGCGCTCGACCGCCCTCCTCCGCTGGGCCCATGCCGACGCACGCGCACACGGCGGCCGGCGCTTCGACATCGCCCTCGGCCACGGCTCGAACGACGTGACCGTGGCCGCGGCGGTTCTCGGCATCCCCAGCTCGACGATGTTCGACTACGAGTGGGCCACCGTCCAGCACAACATCAACTGCCGGCTGGCCCGGGCCGTCGTGGTGCCCGATGCGATCCCCCCCGAGCGCCTCGACCGCTACGGAGCGAGGGGGAAGGTGAGGCCGTACGAGGGACTCAAGGAGGAGTACTACCTTGCGGATTTCGAGCCGGATGCCTCCGTGCTAGACGAGCTGGCACTCGATCCCGACAGGCCGATCGTCGTGGTACGCACCCCCCCGGAGGTCTCGCTGTACCACAGGTTCGAGAACGATCTCTTCGTCGAGGTTCTGGAGCGCCTGCGCCGAGCCGCAGCGGACGAGGGCGCCCAGCCCGTCGTGCTTCCTCGCGTGCAGCGCCAGCGTGAGGAGCTCACGGGGGTGCCGGGCTTCGTGGTGCCGCGACGGGCGATCGACGCTCAGTCCCTGATCGCGCTCGCCGATCTGGTGATCTCGGCGGGCGGCACGATGAACCGCGAGGCGGTGGCGCTGGGCACGCCCGTGTACACCACGTTCGAGGGCCGTCCCGGCGCGGTCGACGAGCGGCTCATCTCCGAGGGCCGTCTGCGCCGGCTGCGACGGGCAGAGGAGCTCGAGGTGACGCGCCCCGGGTCCGCCGCGACTCCCCGGGTCCGCCGCGACCCCCGGCTGCTGCTCGAGCTGCTGCTCTCGCCCGTAGCGGCGGCCGCCGGCTGAGGCCGACTGTCGCCCACGGGTCGTGGCGGGGCCTTACAATCTTCACAATGCGCCGACGGATCCGCTCCGCGGCCCTACCGCTCCACCGTCACTCGCTGCCCCAGCTCGCAGTCGATGGGGCGTTGGTCGCGCTCGCGTACTACCTCGCCTTCCAGCTCCGCTTCAACAGCGGCCCGCCGAAGGAGTACGCCGAGCTGCGTGAGGTGACCATCTGGTGGGTGTTCGTGGGGAGCCTGCCGGTGCTGGTGCTCTCACGCGTATACCAACGTCGCTGGCACTATGCCGGGCAGCGCGACTACGAGGCGGTGGTTCGGGCGGTGCTCGTGATCGTGCTCCTGACGGTGGTGGCCGTGGACGTGCTGCGGCCGGTCCACCGCTACCCCCATCGCGCCGCCGTGGCCGTGGTGCTCCCGAACGGCGTGATCGTGCTGTTCGCGCTGCTGTCGCTCGTGTTCCTCGTCGGCATCCGCGCGGTCGCCCGCAGCGTCTACGAGCGCCGCCCATTGGCGGCGTTTCGAGGTGGTCGCAAAGGCGAGCGCACGGTCCTGATCGCGGGCGCCGGAGAGGGCGGCCGGATGGTCGCCCGGGAGATAATGCGCAATCGCGAGCTCGGGCTCTCGCCGGTCGGCTTCCTCGACGACGACCCTCGCAAGCGCGGCCTGCGAATCGAGGGGGTGAGGGTCCGGGGCAACACCCAGGAGGACCTCCCCCGCATACTCGACGAGGCGGAGCCGGACGAAGTCATCATCGCGATCCCCTCCGCGCCCGGATCGACTCGCGCGCGGATCGTCCGCGAGTGCCGGCTGCGGAGCATCCCTGTTCGGACGCTGCCCACGGTGTTCGAGCTCCTCCAGACGCGCGGTGCCCTCGCCCGCCAGGTTCGTGAGGTGCGGGTGGAGGACGTGCTCGGCCGCCGGCCTGTGCAGATGGAGCTGGAGAGGGTCGGGGCCTATCTGGCCGGAGAGACCGTCCTCGTCACCGGCGCCGGGGGCTCGATCGGGTCGGAGCTGTGCCGGCAGATCGCCCGCGTCGAGCCCCACAGGATCGTCCTGGTGGACCACGCCGAGGACAACCTCTTCTCGATCCAGCGCGAGCTCGAGGAGGAGCGCCACGTGCCTCCCTCGATGCTGGCCGCGGTGCTCGCCGACTGCAAGGAGGAGGAGCGCATGCGGGAGGTCTTCTCCGAGCATCGTCCGACCGTCGTCTTCCACGCGGCCGCCTACAAGCACGTCGGCCTGATGGAGGCCAACCCGGTTGAGGCCGTTCGCAACAACTCGATCGCAACCAGAGTGGTCGCTCACGTCGCCGGCGAGCAGGGCGCACGTCGCTTCGTGCTCGTCTCCACCGACAAGGCGGTGGCCCCGGCGACGGTGATGGGGGCGTCGAAGGCCCTCGCGGAGTTCGCCCTCGAGGCCGCCAGCGCACGCTTCCCCGACACCCACTACGCCGCCGTCCGGTTCGGCAACGTGCTGGGCTCCTCGGGCAGTGTCGTCCCGATCTTCCGCCGCCAGATCGAGCGAGGCGGTCCCGTGACGGTCACCGACGAGCGCATGACCCGCTACTTCATGACGATCCCCGAGGCCGTC
>DATFZP010000067.1:0-4402 GCA_035314405.1 Solirubrobacteraceae bacterium
GTCGCTGTCGTGGGACCGCGTCCTGCACGCGGCGCTGCCCGAGACCCACATCCGCTGGCCTCCGGTCATGCGGGCGACGATGATCGGCGTGATGGCCTCGGCGGTGTTCCCGGGCAGGATCGGGGAGCCCACCCGGGTGCTCGTGCTGTCGAGGCGCCTCGAAGGGCCGACACGCCTGCAGCTGCCCGTCGTCGCCGGGACGGTGGTCTCCCAGACGCTCATCAACATCCTCGCCCTGCTGATGCTGCTCGCCGTCACCTTCACGGGCGTTCCCCTCTTCAACGGCCACCTCGCGGGCTTCGCCGGAGCCCTGGCCGTCCCCCTCGTGGTGTGCCTGCTGGTCCTCGTCGGCCCGCGACTGCTCGCCCGCGCCCGGCTCTCCTCCTCTGCCCGGATCGAGCGAGCCGCCAACGAGGTCGCGCGACTGCTCGTTCTCGCCCGCCAGGGACTCGCCGTGTTCGCACAACCCCGCTACGGGGTGAGCGCCGTCGGCAGCCAGCTGATCGCGTGGGGGCTGCAGTGGCTCGCCTGCTACGCGGTGATGCTCGCGCTCGGGCTGCAGTCACACGGCGGCATCGTCGCCGCGGCAGCGATCCTGCTGGCCGTGAACATCAGCGCGATCCTGCCGGCGACCCCGTCGAACGTGGGGGTCTTCCAGGCGGCGTGCGTGGTCGTGCTCGCGGCATACGGCGTCGGAGCGGGGGCCGGGGTGGCCTACGGGATCATCCTGCAGGCGGTGGAGGTCACCACGGCGCTGCTGCTCGGGGTGCCGGCCCTGCTCGGCGAGGGACTCACCTGGGGCGACATCCGCCCCCACGTCAGCTCCTCAGCCGACGAGGGCTCGGAGTGACTGGCGCAGCGAGCGCGTCGTCTGCAGGACGGCCGTCGGCTCATAGCCGCAGTGGGCCATGCAGTTCTCGCAGCGGGGATCCCGGCCGCGACCGTACCTGCTCCAGTCGGTCGTCTCGATCAGCTCCTGGTAGGTCCTGGCGTAGCCGTCGGACATGAGATAGCAGGGCCGCTGCCAGCCGAACAGCGAGTAGCTCGGTATTCCCCAGGCGGTGCAGTCGAATTCGGCCTTGCCCTCGAGGAAGTCGAGGAACAGGGGGCTGTGGTTCAGCCGCCAGCGCCTGCGGCGACCGTCGGCGAAGGCCTCCCTGAAGAGCGCCCGGGTCTGCTGGACGCCGAGGAAGTGCTCCTGGTCCGGTGCTTTCTCGTAGGCGTAGGCGGGCGAGATCATCATCTCGTCCACCCCGAGATCGTCGTTGAGGAAGTCGAGCACCTCGCGGATCGTCCTCGGCGAGTCGTGGGTGAAGAAGGTCGTGTTCGTCGTCACCCGGAACCCCGCGTCCTTGGCCGTCCGGATCGCCGCCACCGCCCTGTCGAAGACCCCCTCCCGCTCGACCGAGGCGTCGTGGCGCTGACGCAGCCCGTCGATGTGGATCGCCCACGCGAAGTATGGGCTGGGCTTGAATTTGTCGAGCTTGCGCTCCAGCAGCAGGGCGTTTGTGCAGAGGTAGACGAACTTCCTGCGCCTGACCAGCTCCCCCGCGATCAGGTGGATCTCCGGGTGGATCAGCGGCTCCCCCCCTGCGATCGAGACCATCGGCGCGCCGCTCTCCTCGATCGCGCCGATCGCCTGCTCCACGGGCATCCGGCGGCGCAGCTCGTGCTCGGGGTGCTGGATCTTCCCGCAGCCGGAGCACGCGAGGTTGCACTGGAACAGCGGCTCGAGCTCGACGATCAGGGGGAACCTCTCACGTTTGGCCAACCGCTGACGCACCAGGTACCACGCCATGCGTGTGCTCTGCCTGACCCGAGCCGCCATCCGGGGAACCTTAGAGTGCGGGCGTCCACTCGTGAAGCGCCCCGGCGACGCGGCGCAGAGCCCGGGCGGCACGCAGGGCACCGATTGCCGCCTGGGGGCGCATCAGCTCGTGAGAGGGGCTGTCGAGGACGACCCGGACCACCCCGAACGGCCGTCCGCCCGCGCCGGCGGCGAGCCACACCGACTCCATGTCGACCGCGATCGCACCGCCAGCGTGCAGCTCCGCACGACGCTCGCCGGTGACGATGTGCGAGACGCAGACGATGCTGCCGCTGCGCAGCTTCAGGCCCCGCCCGGCGAGCCGGGTGACGAGGTCGCCCGCAAGGTCGCAGCTGACGCGCTCCTCGGGGTGGCCTTCATCCGCCGCCGTATACACCTCGGTGGGGATGATCACTTCGCCGGGGACCGACTCCCCGTCGAGCCCGCCGCAGAAGCCCACGACGAGCAGCGCCTGGCCGGCCTCACGCTCGAGCTCGCCGGCGGACGCCTTGGCCCGCGCAGGCCCCATCCCGGTCTTTCGCACCGAGGCTCCCCGCCCTGCGGAGGCGATCAGGACCGCCTCGAGCCGCAGGGGAGCGGCCATCACCATCTCGCCCGCGGTCATCGGTGCACCCCCAGGGGGTCCAGCGAGGACCGGACACGAGGTGGCTCTATGCCAACCCGTCGCAGGGCGGCGACCGCGGCCGCGTGGCCGCTGAGCACGGCGCCCTCGAGCGTCGCCGGCCAGCCGGTTGCGGTCCAGGTGCCGGCGAGCACGAGCCCCGCGACCGCGGTCTCCGGGCCCGGTCGCAGCGCACCCACGCCGGGCCGGGAGCGGAAGGTGGCGGCGTGCTCGCGGGTGACGAGGAAGCTCTCCACGGTCGCCTCCCGAGCACGCGGCAGCAGGGCCGTGAGCGCCGGCAGGAAGCGCTCGCGAAGCTCGTCCACGCTCATCCCCATCTCCCGGTCGGCACCCGACAGCGACACCGCCAGATATTGGCAGCCCGCCGGCGCGCCGGCGGCGCGGCTGCGGTCGAAGAGGTACTGCACGGGCGTGCCGACGCCTGCGGCGAACGCCTGCTCGCAGACGGTCCGGTCGTAGACCACGTGGAGGTTGACGATCGGCGAGGCCCCGAGCGCGCGCAGCCTCCCGGAGAGGTCTCCGAGCAGCGGCTCGAGCAGGCTCGCCGCCCGGGTGTGGGGCACCGCCAGTACGACCGCCTCCGCGCTGAGGCCGTCCTCGCCCTCTGGACCCCCCGCGACCCACATCTCCTCCTCCTCGCCCACCGCCCCCGTCGCCCCGTCGGCGCGGTGGGCGAGGGCGGTGCCCCGCCCACCGCGGCCCCCGACCTCCAGGCCGCCGGCGGTCGGCTGCAGGCTCTCGGCCCGCCAACCGAGCCTGACCTCCACACCGGCGGCACGCAGGGCCCGCTCGGCGGGCCCCCCGATGATCTCCTGGAGGGTGGCCACATGGAAGCCGATGTCGCCGCCGTCCGCCGAGGTGAGCAGACCGGTGCGGAACACGAACACGCCGAGCGCGAGCGAGGCCTCCGCGGCCGGGAGGTTGAGGGTCGGCAGCGCGATCAGATCCCACAGCGCCGCCACCTCCTGCGGTCCCTGACCGTGGCGGGCGAGCCACTCGCCGAGGGTGATGCGATCGTCGCGCTCCTCCCGGGGATCGATCCGCATCAGCGCGAGTGCCGCCCTCGCGGCGCCGAGGCGCCGTCGCCTGGAGAGGAACGGGTAGCGGGCGAGCGCGCCCGCGAGATGAAGGGGCGCCGGCAGCGAGCTGCGCCGCAGGTGAAACGGGCGCGACCCAGGCCGTAGCACCGGTATCTCCAGGCGTGGTTGGACCGACACCAGGTGCTCGCTCCCGAGCCTGCCCAGCAGGGCCCGGTAGGCGAGGCAGCCGCGCAGGAAGACGTGCTGGCCGTTGTCCATCTGCAGGCCCTCCCGCGTGACCGAGTAGGCCGCTCCCCCGAGCCGGCGGCGGACCTCGACGAGCGTCACCCGCGCCCCCGCCGCCGCGCAGTCGAGCGCCGCCGTGATCCCGGCGAGACCGCCCCCCACCACGACCACCCGCCGCGCGGAGCTCAAGCGCCGCCCCCGAGCATGCTCCTCGCGGCGACCCACGCCTTCTCGCGGGCCGGCAGCGACATCCGCCGGCGCAGGGATTCCTCGGGATTCGCCTCGATGCGGTCGAGCAGGCGCCGGTAGATGCCCGCCATCGCGAGCACCGACGCCGCGCTGCGCCTGTCGAGCAGACGGGTGAGGGTGATCCCCCGGGCGAACCACCGCCGTGCGCGCTGGGCCTCGAATCGTACGAGCTCCGCCAGCGCCTGTCCCTCGACGGTGGGAGCGCCCCCGCCCGGCGTCCCCTGCTCGCCGCGGGCACGGGCCAGCGAGGCGAGCATCTCCGGCGCGCCGGGGTGCTCCCCGGCGGCCAGCAGGCCGAAACGACGAAGGTCTTCGGCCGGCAGGTACACCCGCCCGTTCTCGGCGTCCTCCCGCAGGTCCCGGAGGATGTTCGTGAGCTGCATCGCCACCCCGAGCTCGTCCGCGAGCAGTTCGGCCGCGGGACGGTCGACGGCGGCC
>DATFZP010000068.1:0-2885 GCA_035314405.1 Solirubrobacteraceae bacterium
GGCGTCCTTGATCGAGCGGGGGGGCCGGATTCCCGCCGGGCTCTCGCTCCTGGCCGTGTTCCGCTGAGACAGGCGCTCAGGCCTCGCCGTCGACCACGGCCACGGGGGCCTCGGGCGGGTGCATCCGGAAGGTCCAGGCGCGGTTGGCGAGGAAGGTCGAGACGGTCACGACCACCGTGGCGAGCGCCTGGGCCACCAGCTTGTTGAGGTGCGCCTCGCCGACGAACACGAACAGCAGCCCCTCGTTGAGGGCGAGCCCGCAGGTCTGGACGATCCCCCAGCGCACGGGGGTGAGCGAGTCGCCGACGTGCTCGCGGAAGGTCCAGCGGCGGTTGAGCAGAAACCCGTTGGTGGCGCCGACGATGAACCCGATCGCCGATGCGGCCAGGTACCAGACCCCAAAGACCTTCAGCAACAGCGTGTAGACGATGAACGTCAGCAGCGTGTTGGACACGCCGACGATCCCGAACTTGACGAACTGGACCACGACGGGCGCCCTCAATCGGTGGCCCGCGCCCGCTACGCTTGATACTGGTCTCTTCTGCTCAGTGTGCTTGGAAGACATCCACAGACAGGATGAACGATAGATTCATCGGCGGCTAAGGGTGCTCGCCGAAGATAGGCACAGAGCGAGAGCTGACAGCGGACCTCGCCGGGAAGGCAACGATGATGTCGGATAACCCACTTCGCACCCCCACCGTGCTCAGCGTGGTGGCCCCCGTCTACGACGAGGAGGAGCTGATCGAGGAGTTCGTGGCCCGCGCGACGGCGGCTGTGGCGGACTACGAGTTCGAGCTCGTGCTCGTCAACGACGGCAGCAAGGACCGCACGCCCGAGCTGCTCGACCGTATCGCCGCCGCCGATCGCCGGGTGCGGGTCATCCACCTCTCGCGGAACTTCGGGCACCAGGCGGCGCTGACGGCCGGCCTCGAGCACGCGGTCGGGGACGTCGTGGCGATGATCGACGCCGACCTGCAGGATCCGCCCGAGAAGATCCCGGAGATGATCGCCCAGTGGAGCGCGGGTGCGGACGTCGTCTACGCGGTCCGCAAGCAGCGGGAGGGCGAGACCGCCTTCAAGCTCGCCACCGCGTCATGGTTCTATAAGCTGTTCGACAAGCTCGCCCAGGTCGACCTCGAGCCCAACTCGGGCGACTTCCGGCTGCTCGACCGCCGGGCCCTCGATGCGCTGCTGGCGATGACCGAGCGCTCGCGGTTCCTCCGCGGGATGACGGTGTGGGTGGGGTTCACCCAGACCGCGGTCCCCTACCAGCGGGACGCCCGCCACGCGGGGGAGACGAAGTACACGCTGCGCAAGATGCTTCGCTTCTCGCTCGACGCGATCGCCTCCTTCTCCCACCTGCCCCTGCAGCTCGCCACCTACGCGGGGCTGCTCTCGGCGGGGGTGGCGTTCGTGGCGATACCCGTCGTGATCGCCCTGCGGATCGCCGACTCCTACCTGCCGGGGTTCAGCTCGATCACGATCGCGATCCTGCTGCTCGGGGGCATCCAGCTGATCGCGCTCGGTGTGATCGGCGAGTACGTCGGGCGGATCTACGACGAGGTCAAGCACCGGCCGCTGTACATCGTCCGCGAAGAGCGCAACCGCCCGAGCACGACGGGCCGCTTCGTGAGCGCTCCGAGCACCCCGGCAGGCCTGCCCGCACGCACTCCCGAGCGCATCCTCTAGCGTCGCTGCCGGGACATGGCGGGCGAAACGTCAGGGTGGCCCGGCAGGGCGGAGGATAATGACCCGATGAGCGACGGCGGCGAGCAGGCGGCGGAGGATCAGCCGGGGATCGACCACCGGCGCGAGCGGGTGAGGATCGAGACCGAACGACATCGGATCGAGGGCGTGCTGACGCTTGCCCGGGACGGCTTTCGCAGCAGGGTCTCCGACGTGCTGAACGCCTCCGAGCGGGACTTCATCACGCTCACCGATGCGACGGTGGCCCCCCTCGAGGGAGGGCCGGTCGAGCTTCACTCCTACCTGACCCTGGCTCGGCGGCACATCGTCTTCGCGGTCGCCGCCGAGGAGCAGCCGCCGGCGTGAGAAGGCGCTCCGGTCCCGCTCAGGTCCCCTACCCTTGACGGATGGAGGATGTGCAAGGCAGGGATGCAGGCTCGATCGGCCGCGGGGGGATGTCGGGCGGCCGTGACGGATGGCCGCGGCTGGTCGCCGCGGCTGCTGTGCTCGGCGCGATCGTGCTCGCAGCGTGCCCCGGGACGTCGGGCGCAGCGGTCACCCTGGGGCCCGAACAGATCCTCGTCACGGCCCCCGGCGCCGGGGCCGTGATCACCAGGGCCCCCTTCCAGATCGCCTTCACCGACGGCGCGGGCCACACCGTGTTGTCGGAGGTCCCCGGAGGGAGCGAACCTGCCGGCCCGCTGGACTATGCGCCGCTCTCCTACCTCGTGGGCAGCGATGAACCGTCGACGATCGCCGGCGGGGAGTACGGGGGCGACCTGCTCTCGGTCACGGAAACCGGGACCGAGTACTCGGCGGTCGACGTGATCGCAGCCGTCCCCTCCGGAGAAGGAGTCGAGCTGACGCTGTCGACCAACGATCCCTCCGGACGAGAGCTGGACGTGACGGTCGCCCCGCAGGACAGCAGCGCGATCCGGGTCTCGGCCGCGCCGAGCGACGCCGAAGGCGTCGCCGCGATGGCCGACTCCTTCAGCTCGCCGGCCGGGGAGGCCTTCCACGGGTTCGGCGGCCGCCACAACGCGCTCGACCAGCACGGCCAGGACTTCTACGACTGGATCGACCAGGAGAACATCGGAACGGGCGGCGTCGATGAAACGGAGCTGTCCCCGGACGGCCCGCAGGCCGCCTACTACGTCCAGTCCTCGTTCGTCTCGAACAGGGGCTACGGGTTCCTGCTC
>DATFZP010000069.1:0-7328 GCA_035314405.1 Solirubrobacteraceae bacterium
CGGCTCCGACTGCGGCAACCTGCTCGCCCGCGTCCCGGCCTCGGGGGGGTCGCCCGAGCGGGCGGCAGGAGAGGCGGGGGGGCGATCGGTCCTGTTGTGTGCCCACCTCGACACCGTCCCCCTGCAGGCGCCGGTGGAGCCCGTGATCGTGGAGGGGGGATGGGAGAACGCCAACGACGGCATCCTGGGCGCCGACAACAAGGCCGCGGTCGCGGTCCTGCTGGCGGTCGCCCGGCACGTGCGGCGCGAGGGCTCGGAGGTCGACCTGGAGCTGCTGTTCACCGTCGGCGAGGAGACCTCCCTCGCAGGCGCCCGGGCCTTCGATGTCTCGAGGCTGACCGGCGACTTCGCGTACGTCTTCGACCACGCCTCTCCGATCGGCGAGGTGATCGTCAGCTCTCCCACCCACTTTCGAGTGCAGGCCGACTTCATCGGCTCTGCCGCCCACGCAGGGATCCGCCCGGAGGAGGGGCGCAGCGCGATCCTCTCGGCGTCCCGAGCGGTGGCGTCGATGCGACTCGGACGGCTCGACGAGGCGAGCACCGCGAACGTCGGGACGATCGAGGGCGGGACGGCCATGAACGTCGTGCCGGAACGCTGCTCGCTGGTGGCCGAGGTGCGCTCGCTCGAGGACGACCGAGCCGAGGCCCTGGTGGCGGAGATCGTCGACCGCGTGCACGAGGCCGCGAACATGCCCGACTGCGACTGCGACGTCGAGGTCATCGTGGAGCGCACATTCTCCGGGTACCGTCTGGGAGCCACGACTCCGGCGGTGCGTGTGGCCGAGGACGCGCTGCGTGCCTGCGGCTACACGCCGACCCGGGTGTCGAGCGGGGGCGCCTCGGACGCGAACGCCCTGCTGGCCCAGGGTTTGACGACCGTCAACCTCGCGAACGGAACCGAGCGCAATCACGAGCCAGGAGAGCGGGTCAGCGTTGCCGCGCTAGAGGGGATGCTCGACGTCGCCCTCGCACTGCTCGAGCAGGTCGCGGCTCTCCCCGCCGGCGCCCTGTAGCGTGCCGGCCTTCCGGGACCTCGGCGGGGAGACCGTCTACGAAGGGCGGCTCGTGAACGTGCGCATCGAGCGCTTCCTGCACGCCGACGGCGAGGAGGTCACCAGGGAGATAGTCCGGCACACAGGGGCCGTGGCGGTGGTCGCGTGCGACCGCGAGCACGTGTGGCTCGTGCGCCAGCCGCGGGAGGCCGTGGGGGAGCCGGACCTGCTCGAGATCCCCGCCGGACGGCTCGACGTCGAGGGGGAGTCCCCCGAGCAGGCTGTACGCCGGGAGCTGGCCGAGGAGGTCGGGCTGGGGGCGCGGGTGTGGGCGCCGATACTCACCTACTACACGGGGGCGGGCTTCACCGACGAGCGGGTTCACCTCTTCCACGCCACCGACCTCTACGAGTCCACAGCCGACAGCGGCGAGAACGAGCGGATCGAGATCGTCCCCTGGCCCCTGGCCTCGATCGACCGGGCGATCGAGGAGTGCCGCGACGCCAAGACCCTGATCGGGCTGTTCTGGCTGCAGCGGCGGCTGAACGCCTGATTGCATCCCGAGGAGGGAGGGCGCGGCGGGCGAAGATGACCGCATGAGCGGCGCCCGGAGCGCTCCCCCCCGGCCGGTCCCCGGGATCGAGTCGCTGACCCTGGACTTCCTCGCCTACCTCGAGCTGGAGCGGGGTCTGTCTAGGAACACCCTCGAGGCCTACAGGTCGGACCTGCTCCAGTACGGGGACTTCCTGCACCGTGGCGGTCTGTCCGCCGCGGAGGCCCGCCACGCGGACATCGCGGCGTTCCTCTCGGAGCTCGGCGGGGGGGCCGGCGGCAGACCGCCGGTGGCCGCCGCCACCCTCGGTCGAAAGGTCGCCTGCCTGCGCTCGTTCTACAGGCATCTGCGCCTGGAGGGAGTGATCGACCACGATCCCACGGCCCAGCTGAGGGGTCCGCCGAAACCCCGGCGCCTGCCCCGGGTGCTCTCCCGCGACGAGGTCAACCGGCTGCTCGAGCAGCCGAAGGGTGCCGGTCCCCTCGAGCTGCGAGATCGGGCGCTGCTCGAGCTGATGTATGCGTGTGGCCTGAGAGCGTCCGAGGCGGTGGGCCTCGAGCTGGGCGACGTGGACCTCGAGGAGGGCCTGCTGCGGGCCCGGGGGAAGGGCTCCAAGGAACGGCTCGTCCCGATCGGCCGCCAGGCCCTGGCGGCGCTGAGGGGGTACTGCCGCAGCGCCCGACCGGTCCTGCTCGGCGAGGGTGCCAGCTCGCGCCTGTTCCTCAACCGCCGGGGGTCCACTCTCACGCGCCAGGGCCTCTACAAGATCGTCAAGGGATACGCCGGACGTGCGGGCCTCGCCGAGCGGATGAGCCCCCATACCCTCCGCCACACGTTCGCCACCCATCTGCTCGCGGGTGGGTGCGACCTGCGATCGCTGCAGGAGATGCTCGGGCACGCCGACCTCGCGACCACCCAGGTGTACACCCACCTGTCGGCGGACCGGCTGAAGGACGCCTACTTCGGCGCCCATCCCCGGGCCACCCGGTGAGGTCCCTGCGGGCCGCCCTCCGGTAGACATCCACCATGGAGCGGAGAAGCGCCCGGCGGGCGACGGTGCTGGTGATCGACGCCTGCGGTGTGGGAGCGCTGCCCGACGCGGCCCGCTACGGGGATGAGGGCACGAACACCCTCGTCCACGTCGCGGCCGCGGTCGGGGGCCTGAGGCTGCCCGCGCTCGCCTCCCTGGGCCTGGGGTCGATCGTCTCCGTGCCCGGCGTCCCGGAGGCGGCCGACCCGGGCATCCACGGTCGCCTGCATCCGCTCGGGCCCGGCAAGGACTCGGTGACGGGCCACTGGGAGCTGATGGGGGCGGTGCTCGAGCATCCGCTGCCGACCTACCCCGACGGCTTCCCCCCCGAGGTCCTGCGCCGGCTGGTGGAGGCGACGGGCCACGAGCTGATCTGCAACCGCCCCGACAACGGCCTCGCGGCGATCGAGGAGTTCGGCGCCGAGCACCTACGCAGCGGCGCTCTGATCCTCTACACCTCCCAGGACTCGGTGCTCCAGCTCGCCGGCCACGTCGAGACGGTGCCCGTGCAGGAGCTCTACCGCGCCTGCTCGGCGGCGCGGCAGGTAATGAGCGGGCAGGACGCCGTAGGGAGGGTGATCGCCCGGCCGTTCAGCGGCCCGGAGGGGTCGTTCGAGCGCACGGAGGGCAGACGGGACTACGCCGTCCCTCCGCCCGGCCGCAGCTACCTGGAGGAGCTGCAGGACGCCGGGGTGGCGGTCCACGCGGTCGGCAAGATCGGGGACCTGTTCGCCGGGGTGGGTGTCAGCGACCGGCACCCGGGGGCGACCAACGCCCGGGCGCTGGCGAGCGTGGACGCCCTGATGGTAGAGCCCGGCGGGGGGCTCGTGTTCGCCAACCTGATCGAGACCGATCAGCTCTACGGACACCGCAAGGACGTCCACGGCTTCGCTCGGGCTCTCACCGAGATCGATCGCTTCCTGGCCGACCGCCTGCCGCGGCTCTCACGGGACGATCTGGTGATCGTGACCGCCGACCACGGGGTCGATCCGGAGCATCCGGGAACCGATCACACTCGCGAGTACGCCCCCCTGCTGGCCGTCAGCGGCGAGATGATGCGCCGCCGGCGGGCCGGGGAGGGCATGGGAGGCTCGCGCCACGACGGTCCGCTGGCCGACGTGGGGGCGACGGCGCTGCGATGGCTCGCCGACATCGAGGCCCCCCGGCTGCCGGGGGAGGCCTTCATAAGCTAGGGCGCGATGCCGGAGCTGCCCGAGGTCGAGACGATCAGGCGCCAGCTCGCGCCCTTCGTGGAGGGCCGGCGGGTGAAGGCGCTCGAGATACTCGATCCCCGGTGGTCGCGCCCACTGCCCCCGGAGGAGGTGGTCGCCGCGGTGGTGGGGCGCCGGGTGGAGGCCCTCGAACGGAGGGGCAAGTACCTGTTGTGGCGGCTGCAGGGAGACGTCTACCTCGCCCAGCACCTGAGGATGACGGGGTCGGTGCTCTCCGAACCCGATCCCTGGCCCACGCACACCCGGGTGGTCATCCGCCTCGGCCCTCCACGAGCAGGCTCGAGCGTCGCCGGCGGCCCAGCCGGCGGAGGGCCGGCGAGCGGCCGGCGGGGCGAGGGGCGCCTGGCGATCGTCGATCCCCGCCGCTTCGGGACGGGCGAGCTGCTGCTCGGGCGCGACGCCATGGACGCGTTCTTCGCCGCCCGACTCGGCCTCGAGCCGTTCGACGAGCGCTTCACCGCCGCTCACCTGCAGGAGCTGACCAGGGGACGGACGGCGCCGATCAAGGCGCTCCTGCTCGACCAGCGGCGGATCGCCGGGGTCGGCAACATCTACGCCGACGAGGCTCTTCACCGCGCGGGCATCCACCCGCTGCGGCCGTCCGGAAGGCTCTCGCCGGCCCAGCACTCGCGCCTGAGGGAGTCGCTCATCGAATCGCTGCAGGCAGGCATCGACGCACATGGGGCGACGATCGATGACTTCCGTCACCTCGACGGGGCGATGGGCTCCTTCCAGGACCGCTTCCTCGTCCATCTCCGCGAGGGGGAGCCGTGTGGAACTTGCGGCAGGACGATCGTCAAGATGGTCGTGGCGGGCCGGGGAACCTACGTGTGCGAGGGCTGTCAGCCGAGACCGCGCCGGCGCCCTTCGGCCGGCGATCGACGGGCCGGATAGCTCAGGCGGCGAGCAGCTCGTCCAGCCGGCCATCCTCGGCCGCCGCCTGGACCTCGGCGAACCCGCCCAACAGCTCCCCGTCGACGGTCACCTGTGGGAAGCTCATCATCCCGGTCTCCCTCACCAGCGCCGCGCGGCCGCTGGGATCCTTGGAGAGGTTGAGCTCCTCGAACTCGATTCCCCGCGAGCGCAGGAGCCCCTTCACGCGCGCGCAGTACCCACAAGGCTCCGTCGTGTACACCCTTATCCGACTCATTACTTCATAAAGTATAGCAGTGAGCACGCCGGTGGCGCTCCTACACTCCGATGTCCGATGCCGGGGCCTGTGAAGACTGAGGCGGTCGTGTTGCGGTCGATGCGCTATGGAGAGGCCGACCGCATCCTGCACCTGTACACGCCCGACCGCGGACGGATGGGTGCGATCGCCAAGGGGGTCCGCCGCGCCCGCAGCCGCTTTGGGGGCCGGCTGGAGCCGTTCTTCCGTCTCGGGATCGAGCTCCACGAAGGCCGGGGGGAGCTGCTCACCGTGACGGGGGCCCAGACGATCGAGGGCTTCCCCAGGCTGCGGGGAGACGCCCGGGCCCTGGACGGCGCCGCCAGAGCCTGCGACGCCGTCGGGCGGCTGTTCGAGACGAACGAGCCCCACCCGGGGGTCTTCAACCTGCTCTGCCGCCAGCTCGCGCTGCTCGACGAGCACGCGGGCAGGGCAGTCGGGGCGATCGGTCGCTCGGGCGCCCTCGCCTTCCGGCTGAAGTTACTGCTGGCGGCCGGCCTGGCCCCGCAGCTCGGCGCGTGTGCGAACTGTGGGGAGGGGGAGCACCTGGTCGGCTTCTCCGGGGCCGCCGGGGGGGTCGTCTGCGGCGCCTGCGAGGCAGGGTCCTTCCCCCTGGTGGAGGACGCCCATCGGTTCATGAGCGACGCTCTCGGACGGCGGTTGACGGAGGTGCCCGACGCGTCGGACCCGGCCCTCGGGCAGGTCGAGAGGGCGATCGCCGCGACGCTCGAGCATCACGCGCACATCCGCCTGATGCCGGCGTCGGGGCCATCCCGTTGACGAGCGCCGGCGAGCCCGTTGACGAGCGCCGGCGAGTCCGCCGCGGGCCCTCGCCGCTGCGCTCGGGCCGCCTGACGGCCGGGCCGGCGGGTATCGTGGACGGTGTGGACGAGGGCGCTCCGATCGCCTATGAGGTGCTCGACAAGGGCGTTCCCGTGATCGCCTCCGACGGGGTGCAGGTCGGGACGGTTCACCACGTCGTCGACGACCCGCGGCTGGACATCTTCCACGGCGTCGTGATCGCGACGCCGGGGCACGGCAGGAGGTTCGTCGAGGCGGCCGACGTGGCGAGCCTGCACGAGCGGGGTGTCGAGTTGCGAATCGACTCCGCCGCCGTGCAGGGGCTGCCCCAGCCCGGCGGGGGGGCGCCGGTGTTCGACGAGGATCCGGGGGAGATGAAAGGCTGGCACCACTGGGTCCACAAGGCGACCCTGCGAGGCGACTGGAAACGGGAGGGCTGACGGCGTCGCTCTCCCCACACGGTGGGAGAATCCCCTCGTGAGCACCGCCACCGAGCAGGACCTCGTCGCCGCCGCCTTCGCCACACGATCCTCCGAGCAGGAGGAGCGGCTGCTCTCTCTCCTGGCTGCCCGCTCCTATCCGGCCAGGAGGGCGAGGGCCGAGAGCGACTGCGCCCTGCGCACGCCCTTCCAGCGCGACCGCGACCGGATCGTCCACAGCAAGGCCTTCCGGCGGCTGACCCACAAGACGCAGGTGTTCGTGGCGCCCAGGGGGGACCACTACCGCACTCGGCTCACCCACACCCTCGAGGTGACGACGATCTCGCGGACCGTAGCCCGGGCCCTACGGCTGAACGAGGACCTGGTGGAGGCGATCGGGTTGGGCCACGACCTCGGCCACCCGCCGTTCGGGCACATCGGGGAGGAAGTTCTCGACAGCTGCCTGAAAGAGCGCTTCGGGAGGGATTTCCGCCACTTCGATCACTCGCTGCGGATCGTCGAGCATCTCGAGCGGGGGGGAGCCGGGCTCAACCTCACCGAGCAGGTGCGGGAGGGAATCGCCCGCCATTCCAGCCGAACCCCCCCGCCGGAGACGCTCGAGGGGAGGATCGTGCGGGTGATCGACAGGGTGGCCTACATCAACCACGACATCGACGACGCCGTGCGGGCGGGACTGCTCGGGGAGGAGGACCTGCCGGGGGAGCCGATCGAGGTGCTCGGGGCGAGCGGCTCGGCGAGGATCGACGCGCTCGTCCACGACATGGTCGAGCACTCCGAGCGGGCGGGGGACATCGTGCAGGGACCCCGGGCGGGGCCGGCGATGGCGGCGCTGCGCGACTTCATGTTCGAGCGGGTGTATCTCGGGCCGGCGGTGAGGGCCGAGCACGTGAAGATCTCGGCGGTCCTCAGGAGGCTGTTCGAGCACTACGTCGAGCACCCCGACCAGCTTCCGGAGGGGCGCCCGGGGGACCCCGACGGGGAGCAGGGGCTGGCGATGAGGGTCACGGACTACCTGGCGGGGATGACCGACCGGTACTGCATCCGGGCGTACACCGAGCTGCAGGTGCCCCAGGCATTCGCCCGCTAGCGTAGCCGCGTGGCCCTCTACAC
>DATFZP010000070.1:0-2897 GCA_035314405.1 Solirubrobacteraceae bacterium
GGATGCGCCCGAGGGAGCCGCCGCTCCTCCGCTGGCGTGGGCGGCGTCGGCGGCCGGCGTCGCGGCGCATGTGGCGCAGGCCACGGCGAGCAGGGTCGTGAGTGTCCGCTTGTCGAATCGCATCGCTCTGTGGGCGCCTACGGGGTGAGCTGACGGGCTCGCGCGGCACCTGGGTGCGGCGCTACGGCCCCGGTCGGACCGATTCGCCCCAGCGGATCACTTCGATCCGCAGTGGGTCCCCCGCCCGCCACGAACAGAGCCGTGACGGTTCGGCGTGCCGGTCAGTATACAGACGACGTCACGAGAGGCGACGAGGCGCAGCAGGCCTCGCAGCTCGCAGGGGTGGCGCGCGCGCCGGGGCCTCTCGCGCAGGGCAGGAGCCTCGCGCGCAGGAGCCTCAGGAGAGGGGCAGACGCGAGAAGATGTCTCGGACCAGGCGCTCGCCCGTTGAGAATCCCGCCTTCGCGAGCTCGCTGATGACCTCGGCCGCCGTCGCCACCAGCTCCGGGCCGCCCGGCGGCGCCACCGCACCGTGGGCACGCTCGAACTCGCACTCGAAGCCCTGCCGGGGCACCTCTTCGCCCGATCCCGCCCGGTCGGGGGCGCCTCGAGGCGCTCTGCGCGGCTGGCGTTTGGCCGGTCGACCGCTGGGTGAGGACGGCTTGGGGCGAGCGCTCCCCGCCACCCTCCCGGCCGAGGCCCGGGGCGACGTGCCCCTCGCCGAGCGTCCGCTCGGCTGCGCCTCCTCGGAGCCCTCGACGTCCTTCGTCGACTTCGCTCCGGCTGCACGAGCAGCGACCCGCCGCGGGCTCGAGCGGCCTGGTCTCGTGCGGGGGAGGTTGGTGAGCACCCCCTTGCCGTTGCGGGCCCCGTTCGGGGAGCGGTCGGTGTCCTCGGGCGGGCTCATGGGCACACATCATTGCTTAAGGCGTGAGCTTCAAGCACGGTGGCAAGCCGTCCGATATCGGCGGTGACGCGTTAGCATGAGATCCAGGAGGGCTGCCGTGCGGTTGTAAAGTCGGCAGGGCTGCGGCATACATCCGGCGGACTCGCTGTCCTCAGTGGAAGCCGGTGGGGCCAGAGGCGTGCTCTAGGGCTCTCGATCGACCTCGAGGAAATGGAAACACGAATGTCAGTAGTAGAGCTGCAGGAGCTGGATGAGGTCAAGGGCCTGCTGGCCAAGGGCCAGCAGGTGGGAGTCCTCTCCTACGCGGAGATAACGAAGGCGATGTCCGAGCTCGATCTCGACGAGTCGGACGTCGAGGAGCTGCACGGGTTCCTCGAGCGCTCGGAGATCGAGCTCGTCGAGGACATCGACCCCGCTATCGCCGCCTCGGCCCAGCTCGAGCGGGCGCCCGACAAACGGGGTCGGCGCAAAGCGAAGGCGGCCCTCGACCTCAAGCCGGACATGACCACCGACTCGCTGCAGCTGTTCCTCAAGGACATCGGCAAGGTGCGGCTGCTGACGGCGCAGGAGGAGGTCGATCTCGCCAAGCGGATCGAGCGTGGGGATCTCGACGCGAAGCAGAAGATGGTCGAGTCCAACCTCCGCCTCGTGGTGTCGATCGCGAAGAACTACCGCAACCAGGGCCTGCCCTTCCTCGATCTGATCCAGGAGGGCACCCTCGGGCTCGTGCGGGCGGCGGAGAAGTTCGACTACAGGAAGGGCTTCAAGTTCTCGACCTACGCCACATGGTGGATTCGCCAGGCGATCGCCAGGGCGCTGGCCGACAAGGCGCGGACGATCCGCATCCCGGTCCACGTCGTGGAGAAGCTCAACAAGATCGGCCGCGCCGAGCGCAAGCTCGTGACCGAGCTCGGACGGGAGCCCACCGCCGACGAGATCGCCGAGGTGACGGGGATCGATCCCGAGGAGGTCGACTCGATCAAGCGCTCAGCCCAGGCACCGGTGTCGCTGGAGAAGCCCGTGGGCGACGAGGAGGAGTCGGAGTTCGGGCAGTTCATCGCCGACGAGCGGGCCGAGTCTCCCTACGAGCGCGCCGCGGAGATCCTCACCAAGGAGGCCCTCCGGGAGGCGCTCGAGAACCTCTCCTATCGGGAACGCCGCGTGCTCGAGCTCCGCTACGGGCTCGGGGGAGAGCACCCGCGGACGCTCGACGAGGTCGGTCGCACGTTCAACGTGACCCGCGAGCGGATCCGCCAGATCGAGAACCAGTCCCTGAAGAAGCTGCAGAGCCTCGCAGAGGCGCAGAAGCTCCGCGACGTCGCCTGACGGCGGCTCGGCTCCCCTGGCTGTGTCCTCGGCGCCGACAGGCGCGTGAGGGCCGAGCGCGCCGCGCCGCCCCGCGTCCAAGGGGGATATCGCGATTCAAGGACAGGCGGCCTGCTGCCGATCAGCAGAGCATGTTCGACGTCGTGGCCGCGCTGCGAGAGCTGGTTGCCAAGGAGGGCTCCGACCTCCACCTGAAAGTCGGGGCGAGCCCGCTCTACCGGGTCCACGGAGAGCTCGCCCAGGACGGCACGACGGACCCCCTCGCCAGCGCCGACACCGAAGCAGCGCTGCACACGCTGCTGGAGGACGAGGTCAAGCTCGAAGAGTTCGCACAGGAGCACGAGGTCGACTTCTCCTTCGAAATCCCCGGCGTGGCGCGCTACAGGGTCAACGCCTTCCGCCAGCGGGGGTTCATCTCGCTGGTCTGCCGCGCGATCCCCCACCGCATCAGCACGATCGAGGAACTGGCGCTCCCCACGGTCGTCCGCGAACTGGCCGAGGAGGAGCGGGGGATCATCCTGCTGACGGGCACGACGGGCTCGGGAAAGTCGACCACCCTGGCGGCGATGATCGACCACATGAACAACACGATGAGCAAGCACATCGTGACGATCGAGGACCCGATCGAGTTCGTCCACGAGGACCGTCGCTCGGCCGTCAACCA
>DATFZP010000071.1:0-2896 GCA_035314405.1 Solirubrobacteraceae bacterium
GAGCGCTCGCGCCGGCCGGGAGGCGAGCCCGGCTGCTCGCCGCCGGAACCGATAGATCGTGCCACCGACCCCTTCGCCGAGGGTCACGAGGACCGCACGCCCCCGGAGCTCTATGCGCTGCGGCCGAGAGGGGGTCCGCCCGACTCGCCCGGGTGGACGGTCCGCGTGGTCCCCAACCTGTACCCGGTCCTCTCGCCCGCGGAAGGGCCCGGCGGGCACGCCCAACGGGAGGGCTCCGCCCGGATCGCCCCGGATCTGTTCGCCTCGCTTCCCGCCACCGGGTCCCACGAGGTGGTCATCAACGGTCCCCAGCCGGTGACGACGCTGGCCGAGCTCCCCGTCGAGCAGGTCCTCGCCACGGTGGAGGTGTGGCGAGAGCGGATGCGTGCGCACGCCGACAGCGCATGCGTGCAGCTGATCGTCAACGAGCGGCGGGAGGCCGGCGCCTCGCTGCCCCACACCCACGCCCAGCTGTACGCGCTGGACTTCGTTCCCGCGGCGGTCGCCCGCGAGCGCGAGCGCGCCGGCGCCTACACGACCCGGACGATGGGCCAGGACCTGCTCGGGGACCTCGTCGCCGAGGAGGTCCGCCGCCGAGAGCGCATCGTGGCGATCGACGACGACGCCGTCCTGATCGCCCCGTGGGCGTCTCGCCTGCCGTTCCAGCTGATGCTCGCGCCGCGCAGGCCCAGGGCGCGCTTCGAGGACCCTGGCGTCTCGGGGGCGGCCCTCCTGCACGATGGCCTGTGCCGGCTGGCACGCCATCTCGGATCCAGTCCCCCGCTGAACATGTGGGTGCGCACAGCTCCCCGGGGGACAGACGACTTCTGCTGGCGCATCGACGTGCTCCCCCGCCTGACCCACCTCGCGGGGCTGGAGCTCTCGACCGACCTCAACGTGAACATCGTCGCGCCGGAGGATGCCGCGGCGGCGCTGAGGGGTGCCTGAGCCGCACGGAGGGGGCGCGGGGCAGCTAGGCTCCGGCGGCGATGCCTCCGGTGGAACGCTTCGTACCCCGCTTCGCCGCAGAGCCCCCCCAGGAGGAGCTCCCCTACGGCCGCTGGGAGGTGCGCCTGGCCGAGCAGTTCCTGAAGGCGGCCCTCTCGCTCGAGGGCGATGAGGACCTCGGCGAGCCGGGGCCGATCGTGTGGTACCCGGACCGCACGTGGCACGGACACACCTACGTCCCCGCCACCTCGAGGACCTCGACGGGCTACGAGCTGTTCGGCTACGTCCGCTTCCTCCCCGCACCGCCCGACGGGGAGCCGAGCGAGTTCTCGGCGGTGGCCGACGTCACCGAGGAGACCGCCGAGCGCCACCCCGACTGGCAGATGGATCTCTGCGAGGAGGTGGTGGGCGGCTGGCGGGGGCACTTCGGCAGCGTCGCCACCATGACCCTCGTGTGGGGCCGCCCGCTCGTCTCCGGCGGGCGGATCGTGACGGCGGAGCTGGCCGACCTCGCGGTCGACCAGTGCGAGCTGGTGCAGGAGCGCTTTACCCTGCTCGCCCCTGACGACTATCGCGGCGACCTGCTCGAGATCAAGCTGTTCGACGTCAAGGGCCGGGAGCTGGCTCGGGAGTCCCTGTACGCCGGGGATCAGGAGGAGGAGGCCGAGGAGGAGCAGGAGGAGGAGGCCCAGGAGCAGGAGCTCGAGGAGGAGGGAGGAGCACTCGGCTGAGGGGGAGCGGCAGCGAGCGGACGGCCCGCCGCCGCGTGGGCGCTCCCGCGATCGGCAGGAGGCTCGTGTTCTGCTGTATCCTGGCCCGGACGTCATCGCGGGTTGAGGGCTCCGATGCACAGCCGGCGGGACGGCATGGGGAACTGTCCGCCCATACGGGCTGAGTCAAGGAGGAGAGGGACATGCATCTGGACACGGGTTCACGCCGTCGGCTCGCGGGGCTCGCCGCCCTGGTCGCGCTCACGGCCGCGACGGCGCTGGCGACGACGGCGTCGACGGCGAGCGCGTCGATGAGCATCCGCAAAGTGTGGATGCAGGGCTTCACGGCCCCGAACACGCCGGAACGGCTCGACAAAGTGGGGGCGATCGAGGTCGGCTCCAAGAGCGCGAAGAACGTCCTCGTGTTCGAGCCGGGAACCTCGGCGGCTGCCGCCTACTTCATCCCGTTGGCGAAGTGGCTCGTGGAAAAAATGCCGAACTGGCAGGTGTGGGCGGTCGAACGCCGCGAGAACCGGCTCGAGGACCAGAGCGAGCTGAACAAGTACAAGAAGGGCGAGGTCACCGCGCAGCAGTTCTTCAGGTACTACCTCGGCTACCTCAGCGAACCCGACAGCGAACGTCACCTCAACCCGCTGCAGAACAAGGCCGCGGTCGCCGACGGCGGGCGCGAATGGGGGATGAACGTCGCGGTACAGGACCTGCACGTGATCATCGAAGCCGCCAAATCGCTCGGCGGCAAAGTCGTCCTCGGCGGTCACTCACTCGGCGGCAGCGTCGTGACCGCATACGCGACGTGGGACTTCGGCGGGAAACCGGGGGCCGACGGCCTCTCGGGCCTCGTCTACGACGACGGCGGCAGCAGCCCTCTGCCGATCAGCGCCAAAGAAGCCGAACAAGAGCTCACGAACCTGGCCGGCAAGACCCCGTGGTTCGCCTTCGGCGGGATCGGCGCCCCCGAACTCGGGCTGTTCTCGATGACCGGCTCGGCAACGGCGACCCTCGATCCCAACGAAGCCTCGCAGGCCGAGAGCTTCCCCTACCTGCCCGGCCTCCTCAAGCCGAAAAACTCCAAAGGGGAAGAGGTGCCGGCGACCAACGAAGCGACGTTCGGATACGGGGTCAACGTCGGCACCTCGCCGCCCACCCTCGCAGCGGCCCAGGTGCACGCGGGGAAAGGCATCGAAGAAGCCGGCCCCGGTGAACCGTGGGTGTGGAAC
>DATFZP010000072.1:0-2275 GCA_035314405.1 Solirubrobacteraceae bacterium
GCGAAGTCGGCCGACAAACCCGTCCGTCGTCGCCGTCCCGCTGCTGCGGCGGCGGCAGTGGAGGTCGAGGTGCCGGACATCGGCCAGGCGGTCGCCGCTCAGGAGGACGCCAAGGAGGAGGCCCCCGCGGTCGCCGCCGAGCCCGCCGTCAAGCCCCGCGCCGGCGGACGCGCACGGCGTCCCCGGCCGACCTCCTGAACCTGAAACCCGAGCCGAGCAAAGGAAGCCATGGACCGAACGCTGATCCTCGTCAAGCCGGATGCCTTCGCCCGCGGCCTCACCGGCGAGATAATCGCCCGCTTCGAGCGCAAGGGACTGAGGATCGTGGCGCTGCGCCACATGACCGTCACGAGGGAGCTCGCCGAGCGCCACTACGCCGAGCACTCCGAGCGCCCGTTCTTCAGCGAGCTCGTGGCCTTCATCACCTCCGGGCCGATCGTCGCGATCGTCCTCGAGGGTGTCGACGCCGTCAGGGCTGCGCGTCAGGTGATCGGGGCGACGAACCCGCTGGAGGCCGCGCCGGGCTCGATCCGGGGCGACTTCGCGATCGAGGTGGGGGCCAACATGGTCCACGGCTCGGACTCGCCGGAGTCAGCGGTCCGCGAGGCGGGCCTGTTCTTCGAGGACCTCCAGCGGTAGTCGCCCGACCGCCGGCGCTCGTCCTGGCCTCCGCCTCTCCCCAGCGGCGGGCGATCCTCGAACGCCTCGGGCTCTCGTTCACCGTGCGGGCGACGGGTGTCGAGGAGCTCGAGAGCGGCGACCCCGAGCTGATCGTGGTGGAGAACGCCCGCCGCAAGGCGACGGCCGCCGTCACGGACTCTCCCGAGGCGATCCTCGGCTGCGACACGGTCGTCTCGCTCGACGGGGAGCTCTTCGGCAAGCCTCCCGACGCCGCCGGGGCGCGCGCGACGCTGAGAGCCCTGAGCGACCGTACCCATGATGTGCTGAGCGGGGTGGTCGTGCTGGCGGCCGGGTCGGAGCGCTCCGCCGTGGCGCGCACCAGGGTCAGCTTCCGGGCGCTCGGAGACGGGCTGCTCGACTGGTATCTGCAGACCGGCGAGTGGCGAGGGCGGGCCGGGGCGTATGCGATCCAGGGGGCGGGCGCCGCGCTCGTGCGGTCCGTCGAGGGCGACTACGAGAACGTCGTCGGGCTGCCCCTCGCCCGGCTCCTCGACGTCTATCCCGAGCTTCTCGCCCACCGCTGAGATGCCCACCGCGTGGCGGCGCCCGGGCCCGCCCCCGTGGCGGGCGCCGGCGGCCGGGCGTGGCTTTTGGCCTGCAAACCGCGAGGGACGGCGACCGGGCGGGAGGCGGCCGTTCGCTAGACTGGCCCACGGGTCACGCCCCCGATGAGCTCCCTCGCCCGAGGCGCCGCGACACGGCGGCGCTCGGCCAAATCCAAGCGTGCCCCCTCTCTCTATATGGGTATCTTCAGCTATCTGACAGGCTTCGGCGGGCGCGACATGGCCGTCGACCTGGGCACCGCGAACACTCTCGTGTACGTGCGCGGTCGCGGCATCGTCCTGTCGGAGCCGAGCGTCGTCGCGATCGACTCTCGCTCCGGAGAAGTCCACGCCGTGGGCATCGAGGCCAAGCGGATGCTCGGACGCACGCCCGGGACGATCCAGGCGATCAGGCCGCTGAAGGACGGGGTGATCGCCGACTTCGACGTCACCGAGCAGATGCTCCGCCACTTCATCCAGAAGGTCCACCAGAACCGCTGGGCGCACCCCCGGGTCGTCGTGTGCGTGCCCTCGGGGGTGACCGGGGTGGAGAAGCGGGCGGTCGAGGAGGCCTGCCTGTCGGCCGGCGCCCGCACGGCCTATCTGATCGAGGAGCCGATGGCCGCTGCGATCGGCGCCGGGCTCCCCGTGGGCGAGCCGACGGGCTCGATGGTCGTCGACATCGGCGGCGGCACCTCCGAGGTCGCCGTCATCTCGCTCGGTGGGATCGTCGTCTCACAGTCGATCCGGGTGGGGGGGGACGAGATGGACGAGGCGATCATCAACTACGCCAAGAGGGAGTACAAGCTGCTGATCGGCCAGCAGACGGCCGAGGAGCTCAAGCTCGAGATCGGGTCGGCCTGTCCGATGTCCGAGGAGCTGCAGGCGGAGATCCGGGGACGCGACATGGTCGCCGGCCTGCCGAAGACGGTCGTGCTGACGAGCGAGGAGATCCGCCAGGCGCTCGAGGAGCCGCTCAGCCAGATCATCGACGCCGTCAAGGAGACGCTCGACCGGACCCCGCCCGAGCTGGCCTCGGACATCATGGACCG
>DATFZP010000073.1:0-4194 GCA_035314405.1 Solirubrobacteraceae bacterium
CCACGCCCGAGTAGGCGAGGCGCAGCGCGTTCTCCCCACCCTCGAGCATGAAGTCGGTGCCCTTGACGAACACCACACCGCGCTCCTTGGCGGCGCCCGCGAGCGCCGCGACGTCGCTTCCCTCGGGCAGCGTGACCCACATGAAGTAGCCGCCCTGGGGCGCCACGAACTCGGCCTCCGGGAGCTCGCTTGCGAGCGCACTCGCGAGTGCGCTGGCTCGCTCCGCGAGCGCTCTGCGAACGGTCTCGATCGAGCGCTCGATCGCGCCGGAGACGCAGAACTCGTAGACGATCGACTCCGAGACCATGCCCGGAGAGATGTAGGTGTTGGTGGCGCGACGGGCTATGCCCGCGATCAGCTCCTCGGGGCCCACGAGGTAGCCCACGCGCACGCCCGGGCAGACGGTCTTGGTGAAGGAGGAGGCGTAGACCACGTTCGCGGGGTCGAGCGAGAGCATCGTCGGCACGGGCTCGCCGCTGAAGCGCAGCTCGGCGTAGGGGTCGTCCTCGAGCACGATGAAGCTGTGCTCGGCCGCGAGCTCGAGCAGCCGCCGGCGCTTCTCGAGGGAGAGGGTGTAGCCGGCGGGGTTCTGGAAGTTGGGGATTATGTGGGCGAGCGTCGGAGCCGCCCCCCCGTCCAGCAGCCGCCGGAGCGCATCCGTGTCGATGCCGTCGGGCTCGAGCTCGACGGCGTGCAGCTGCGCGCCGCGGTGCCGCAGCGACAGCAGCGTGCGGTCGTAGGTGGGGCTCTCGACGATCACCTCGTCGCCCGGGTGGACGAGGTGATCGAACAGGAATGCGTCGGCCTGGAGTGACCCGTTGGTCACCAGCACCCGCTCGGGGTCCACGCCGTGGTGGTCGGCGATCCAGCTGCGCAGACGCGGGTAGCCCACCGACGTGCCGTAGGCGGTGATGCCCGCGGGGTCGCTGTCGAAGGCCCGCAGCGCCGCGTCCCGCAGCCCCTCGACGTCGATGATGTCGAGCGACGGTACGCCGCGCGCGAAGGAGATCGGGGGGCCGCTGGTGGCGCTCACAGCGGCGTAGCTTAGGCGCCCGAGCAGCTCGTCGTAGTCGTGGGTCAGATCCCTCGCCATCCGCTCGAGCCGATCGCGGAAGCGCAGCAGGGCCTCGGCGTTCGCGGGGGCTCGCGGCGGCGGGGGGGGAGGCGGGGCCGGGGCGGCGGGGCCGGTGCGAGCGGCCGCCCGGGCGGCCGCTCGAGGGGCCCCGCCGCCGGCGCGATCGGGAGGCCCCGGCGCGCGCGCAGGCGAGGCCGCCTGCTCGGGCGCGACCGGGACGGCCTGGGGTGGTTCGATCCGCTCGTCGACGATCCTCCCGGCCGTCGAGGGAGCTCTACTCGTCGCATCCCCGGAGACCGGCGAGCCGTCGAGGGGCGGGAGCTGGGATGGGGCGGAGGGTTGGGGGGCACCCGGGGCGAGCGCCGCGGATGGGTCATCCGGGCGGGCCATCGCGCCCACCGTGCGCTCCAGCTCGAGCAGCTTGTGCTCGAGCTCGTCGAGGGTCCTGGCGAGCTCAGCGTCCATCGCAGCCAAGCGTAGCGAGCGCTGCCGGACTCCTCAGGAGGCCGCTGCGGCGGCCCCGCCGAGGACCTCCACGGCGATCTCCGCCGCTTCGGTGGGGGTGCGCCCGACCGGCACGCCCTTCGCTTCGAGCGCCTCGGCCTTCGCGGCGGCGGTCCCGGACGAACCCGACACGATCGCTCCGGCGTGACCCATCTGCTTGCCCGCAGGGGCGGTGAACCCCGCGATGTAGGCCACCACGGGCTTGCTCATGTGCGCGGCGATGTAGTCCGCGGCCTCCTCCTCCGCCGAGCCGCCGATCTCGCCCGCGAGGACCACGAGCTCGGTCTCCTCGTCGTCCTCGAACAGCTCGAGGACGTCGACGAACGAGGAGCCGGGGACGGGATCCCCGCCGATGCCCACGATCGTGCTGCAGCCGAAGCCCGCCTGGGCTATCTCGTTGCCGATCTGGTAGGTGAGGGTCCCCGAGCGGGACACAACCCCGACGTTTCCCCGCTCGAAGAAAGACGCCGGGATGATCCCGACGTTGGCCCTCCCCGGGGACAGGATCCCGGGGCAGTTCGGCCCGATCAGTCGGGTGCCCGGATGGTCGCGGCGCAGCAGGTTGTATACGCGCAGCTCGTCGTGGGCGGGGATTCCCTCCGTGATCGCGACCACCAGCTGCACTCCCGCCGCGGCCGCCTCGAGGATCGCGTCGGCGGCGAACCTCGGGGGCACGAAGATCATCGCCGTGTTGGGTTCGACCGAGGACATCGCCTCGGCCCAGCTGTCGAACACGGGGATCCCCTCGACATCCTGGCCGCCCTTGCCCGGCGTCACTCCGCCGACCACGTCGGTTCCGTAGTCGCGGTTGTTGAGGGTGTGGAAGGTGCCCTCCCGCCCCGTTATGCCGGCCACGGCCAGTCGCGTCTGCTCGTCGACGAGGATCGCCATCAGGCCGGTGCCTCCGCGCTGCGGCTCCCCGCCAGCGCGACGACCTTCGCGGCCGCCTCGTTCATCGTCGCTGCGGCGTGCACGTTGGGGAGGGCGGCCTCCTGCAGCAGGCGCCGTCCCTCGGCGTCGTTGGTCCCGTCGAGCCGCACGACGAACGGCACCGACGGTTCGATCTCCTCGAAGGCGGCGATCAGTCCCGTCGCCACCTCGTCGCAGCGGGTGATCCCCCCGAAGATGTTGAACAGGACGGCCTTTACGGCGTCGTTGGCGAGGATCAGGCGGACGGCCTGCTTGATCTTCTCGGCGTCCGAGCCGCCGCCCGCGTCGAGGAAGTTGGCGGGGGAGCCGCCCGCCCGGGCGACCACGTCGAGGGTCGACATCACGAGCCCGGCACCGTTGCCGAGGATGCCGATGTCGCCGTCGAGCTTCACGTACTGGACGCCCTCTTCCTTGGCCCTACGCTCGATCGGGTCTTCGTTCTCCGCGTCCGAGAGCGCCTGGTTCTCGGGGTGGCGGTAGAGGGCGTTGCCGTCGAGGGAGACCTTCGCGTCCAGCGCCCTGACCTCCCGCTCCGGAGTGACGATCAGCGGGTTGATCTCCGTCAGGGTCGCGTCCTCCTCCAGCCACACCTCGTACAGGGCGAGCAGCGCGTCGGCCACCCCCTCGACGACGTCCGCGTCGGCACCCCCGCTCGTGGCGATGGCGACGGCCTCCTCGCGGGAGAGCCCCGCGAGCGGGTCCACGTGGTGGCGGATGAGCTTCTCCGGGGTCTGCTCGGCGACCTCTTCGATGTCCACCCCCCCCTCCACGCTGAACATCACCAGGGGCTGCTTGGCGGAGCGGTCGAGCAGCACCGAGGCGTAGTACTCCGAGGCGATGTCCGAGGCGTGCTCGATCCACACCGTGCGGACCGTGTGACCGTGGATGTCCATCCCGAGGATGTTGCTCGCGTGCTCGCGGACCTCGCTCTCATCGGCGGCGAGCTTGACTCCGCCGGCCTTTCCCCGGCCCCCGATCAGCACCTGGACCTTGACGACCACCGGGTAGCCGACCTCGGCCGCGGCCTGGACCGCTTCCTCGGAGCTCGTCACCGCCCTGCCGGAGGACACCCGCAGGCCGTGGCGGGCGAACAGCTGCTTGCCTTGATACTCCAGCAGGTCCATTGCGGCGCGGGACTCTAATACAACCGAAGGCACTGCGCCCGGGTGCATGGTCGGCGGCTGAGAGCCCCCGGCGGGCAGCGCAGGGCATAATGCCCCGTCCATGCCGATCCCAAAGAACGTCACATTCGTCACATTCGACGTGTACGGCACGTTGATCGACTGGGAGACCGGGATCTACGAGGCGTTCGCCAAAGAGGCCGCGAGCGACGGGTTCGAGATCGACCGGAGCGTGCTGATACCCATGTTCATGGAGATCTCCCGCGAGATCGAGGGAGGCTCGTATGAGCTCTACGCGGAGGTCCTGCGACGGACGGCGATCGAGATCGCGAAACGCATCGGGTGGCAGCTCGAGCCCTCCCGGTCCGGGTTCCTGCCGGACTCCGTCCAGCGCTGGCAGCCGTTCAAGGAGACGAACGTCCAGCTGCAGAAGCTCTCCAAGAAGTACAAACTGGGCCTGCTCTCGAACATCGACGACAAGCTCCTGGGGCAGACCCGACGGCACATCCCGATCGACTTCGACCTCGTCGTCACGGCCCAGCAGGTCCGCTCCTACAAGCCCGA
>DATFZP010000074.1:0-6123 GCA_035314405.1 Solirubrobacteraceae bacterium
GAGTAGGGAGAGGAGGGGCGCAGCGGGCTCTCCTCGGTGAAGGTCCCCTCCTCGATCGAGCCGTAGACCTCGTCGGTCGAGACCTGGAGGTAGCGCAGGCCGCTCTCGCGGGCGGCCTCGAGCAGGACGTAGGTGCCGAGGGCGTGCGTCCGCACGAACGCATCGGGCTCGGCGATCGAGCGGTCGACGTGGGTCTCGGCCGCGAAGTTCACGATCGCATCGGGAACGCCCTCCCCGATCGCCGCCGCCACCGCCTCGGAGTCCTCTATCGCCCCCCGCAGGAAGCGGAAGCGGGGATCGGCGACGAGGTCCCTGAGGTTCTCCTCGCGGCCGGCGTAGGTGAGCTTGTCCAGAACGGTCACCTCGTCGTCGAACTCCGTCAGGCGCTGGCGGGCGAAGGTCGAGCCGATGAAGCCGGCGCCGCCACAGACGAGCAGTCTCATGCCCGCATCATCCCAGCGCGGGCCGCCAGGTAGCCGGCGAGCCCGTCCTGCCACGGTGGCAGGGGCAGCACCTCCTGGCGTTCGGACTCGAGCGCCGACCACGCCGGCCGCGGCGCGGGCCGAGCCATCTCGGCCGATGTGGCCGCCTCGACGCGGCAGTCGACCTCGGCCTGGCGGAAGATCTCCCGCGCGAACCCGTTCCACGACACGGCCCCTGCGCCGGCGAGGTGGACGAGCCCGGCGAGCTCCCGCTCGAGGAGACCGAGCAGGGCCGGAGCGAGGTGGCCGGTCCACGTGGGACAGCCGATCTGGTCGGTCACTACCCTCACGACCTCTCGCTCGCGTGCGAGCGAGAGCATCGTCTCGGCGAAGTTGCGCCCGCCGACCCCGAACAGCCAGGAGCTGCGCACGACGGTGTGCGCGGGCGAGGCCGCGATCACCTCCCGCTCGCCCGCGAGCTTGGTGGCGCCGTAGACCGACCTCGGGCCGGTGGGATCGGACTCCAGATAGGCCCGGGGAGCACCGGAGGGGTCGCGGGGAGCCTCGCCGTCGAAGACATAGTCGGTGGAGACGTGCACCACCCGGGTACCCCCCGCGGCGGCGGCCCGGGCGAGGTTTCCCGCCCCCCCGCCGTTGATCGCCTGCGCCTCCTCGGCGTGGCCCTCGGCCCCGTCAACGTCCGTCCAGGCCGCGCAGTTGACGAGCGCGTCGGGGTGGATGCGCTCGAGCGCCCGCTCCACCGCGGCCGCGTCGGTGATGTCCAGCTCGGCGTGGGACAGGGGGTGGAGCTCGTACCCGGCCCGCTCTCCCGCCCGCAGGACGTCGCGGGCGAGCATCCCGCCCGCGCCGGTGACGAGGACCCTCACGGGATCGAGATGTCCGAGTTGTCGCCCACCATGAACCTGTAGGCCCGCGGCTGGCGATCGTCCCGGCGCACCGTCGCGCCCCGTCCGAGCAGCGAGGACTCGATACGTCCGTCGAGACCCGTCACCGTGCACCCCGTGAGCAGGATCGAGTGCTCGACCTCGGCTCCGGAGATCGTGCAGTCCTCTCCGATCGCCGTGTAGGGGCCCACGTAGCAGTCCGTCAGGCGCGAGCCGGCGCCGATGATCGCCGGGCCGCGGACCTTCGTCCGCTCCAGGCGGGCGCCCTCCTCGATCACCACCCGCCCGTCCACCTGGGAGTCGATCAGCACGCCGTCCACCCGGTCGCGGAGGTTGTCGAGGATCAGCCGGTTGGCCTCGAGCATGTCCTCGAGCCTCCCGGTGTCCTTCCACCAGCCGCGGACCACATGGGGCTCCACCCGCAGCCCCTCATCGATCAGCTGCTGGATCGCGTCGGTGATCTCGAGCTCTCCCCGCGCCGAGGGCCTGATCGCCCGTGCCGCTCGGTGGATGGGGGCGGTGAACATGTAGACCCCCACGAGCGCGAGGTCACTCGCGGGCTCGGAGGGCTTCTCGACCAGGCGCACGATCGCCCCGACCTCCCCGGGCCCCGCCGGAGCGAGCTCGGCGACGCCGTAGTTCTCCGGATCGCTCACGGCTGTCAGGAGGATGAGGGCGTCGGGCTCGTTCTCGCGGAAGGCGGCGACGAGGTCGGTGATCCCGCCCTGCAGCAGGTTGTCGCCGAGGTACATCACGAACGGGCTGTCCCCCAGGAACGGCTCGGCTGTGAGGACGGCATGGGCGAGCCCCAGCGGCTCGTCCTGGACGATGTAGGAGATCCTCACCCCGAAGCGCGACCCGTCGCCCGCCGCCGCTTCGATCTCGGGCCCGGTCTCCGGGGCGATGATGATCCCGACCTCCTCGATCCCGGCGGCGGCGATCGCCTCGATCCCGTAGAACAGCACGGGCTTGTTGGCCACCGGCACCAGCTGCTTGGCGCTCGTGTGGGTGATCGGGCGCAGGCGGGTGCCCTTGCCTCCGGAGAGGATCAATCCCTTCAGCGGCTGCATCGCCGGATCACCCTACCGAGCCGCCCCGGTCCCTCCGCCCGACGATCATCGGCCTCGGGGGGGGCTCCCCTCCGCGGACTCAGTAGGTCCCCTCGAGCTTGCGATGGTCCCAACTCGCCCGGCGCAGCTCGACGAACTCGAGCGCCACCCGCTTGGCAGCCTGCTGCTCGACCATCGCGACGATCGCGTCCGGCGGCTCCGGCGGCGGGGATGCGGGGGCCGACTCCTCGCCCCGGGGGGTCGCGTAGCGGGCGAGGATCTCGGCGCCCAGCGCCGCCACCGTGTCCAGTCCCCGATGCAGGACCACCTCACACTCGAGCATCACCCCTCGCAGCTCCTGGTACTCCTCCCCTTTCTCGACCTGCAGCGTCGCCCGATGGTCCCGCTCGAGGTTTCGCACCTTCTGGGAGGCGGCGTAGGTCCATGACCACAGGCGGGGAGGGCTCTCGCGGCCGGGGCCCTCGCGCAGCACGTACCAGAGGGGCATCAGGTGCGGCCACCCGCGCGGGCCGATCGTCGCGCAGGTGACGGTCCGCTCGTGGGCGAGGAACGAGGCGACTTCCTCCTCGCTCATCCGTATCTGCTCGCGACGGCTCACGCTGGACTGGATCGTGGGCCGGCCGGGACCCGGAGCCTAGACCCCTGCCGGGGCTGCGCCAGCCTCGCGCACGCGGGCGAGGACCGCACGTACGGCCTCCCTCGCATCCTCGGGCTCGAGCACGGCGGCATCCCCCGCTTCCCTGAGGATCTCGCGCACGAGCCAGTCGACCCCGGCGAAGCTGAGCTCGACGACGACGGAGCCGTCTCCCCACTCCTCGACCACCCTGCGGGCCTCCCGCGCCCAGCGGGCCCGCTCCGGAGAGACCCACACGCGGGCGCTGCGGGAGGCCTGCACCTCGCCCGTGCGCAGCCACCCGTCCACCTCCCCGGCGGGATCCACCTCCGGGCGGGGTACGAACTTCTCAGCGGTCACCGTCGCCCGCTTGATCCTGTCCAGCCGGAAGTGGCGCACGCCACCCCGGTCGGGGTCGTAGCAGGCCACGTACCACCCCTCCCGTCCGTTCGTCAGCGCGTAGGGCTCGACCCGTCGCACCGACAGCTCGTCCTCGTTCTCCTTGTAGTAGTCGAGCTCCACCATCCGCCGCGCGACGATCGCCTTGGAGAGCAGCCGTGCGACACCGGCGTCGTCCCCGGCCGTCGGGGCGACCTGCAGCCCCTGCTCCATCGGATCCTCCCCCAGCGCCGCCACGATCTTCTCCCGCGCGGAGGTCAGCGAGCCCTCGGGGATGTGCTCGCCGATCAGGTCGATCGCCGCCACCAGCGCCTTGGCCTCCACGGGCAGCAGGCGCGCGGGCCTGTCGAAGTTGTCGCTGTAGGGCTCCGGATCGACCTCGATCTCCCCCTCCTCCTCCTTGATCTCCGCGTACAGGACGTACGAGCCGCCGCCGAAGTTCACGACGTTGAGCACGTTGACGTCTTCACGGAGCTCCTCCTCGCTCAGCTGCAGCCGCTCACAGACCTCGTCGATCGCAACCCGACCGAGCCGTCCCGGCTGCGTGCCCCCCTCACGGCCGGCCCTGATCAGGATGCTCGCGAGCGTCACCAGGCGGGCGAAGCGCTCCGGGCGGATCGCGGCCTCGGTCCGGCCCGCCCCCGTCTCGCCCTCGGTCTTCGGGGATCCCCGCCGCGGGGCGCGCGAGCGCGAGGAGCCCGTGATGCGGGCGCTCCCCACCGGACCGGCGGGCGCCCCCGAGCGCGCCGGGGGCGCCATCGGCGGCACCTCGCCGTGGCGCTCTTCGAGGAGCTCGAGCCGCCGCTCCATCTCGCAGGTCAGCTCCTCGGGCCCGAGCAGCCGCGCGTTGACCGCCAGCCCCAGCACCCAGGAGACGACGCTCCGCGGGCTCGAGTAGGCCGTCCGGAAGATCCTGTCGCCCTCCTCCGTCGCACCGTCGATCACCGATTCCCCGTCCGCCGGGTCGCGGATCTCGCCATAGCGGCCGAAGTGCCGTTCGACCTGCCAGGCGATCCGCTCGGAGATCAGGATCTCCGCCACCCCTCGCTCCTCGCCGAGCTGCCAGTCCGCGCGACCGGCGTAGGAGCGCGGGTCGAAGTCATCCGGCCGGTGGAAGTCGTGCTCGGCCTTCGTCGCGTAGGAGACCTTCCCGCGGATGCGGGAGAGGCGGAAGACCCTGATCGCCCCACGCTCGTGGGCGTACCCGAGGAGGTAGAACTGACCCCCCTGGAACAGGAGGTGGTACGGATCGACGCGGCGGGTGCCCACCTCGTCGCGCTCCATCGTGTAGTAGTCGAAGACGATCGTCTTGTTGCGGAAGATCGCCGTCTCCACCTTCGCCAGTCGCGCCGACAGCTCGTGGCCGCCGGCCGAAGCCGTGATCCCCAGCGCGACCGAGCGCTGCTCGGGCGCCCGCAACGGGCTGGGCCGGCCCCACGTGATCTGCTGGAGCGCCAGCCGCAGCGGCTCGGCGTAGGCGAATTCGCCGTCGAGGAGGCTCAGCGCCGTCTGCAGGGCCGCAAGCTCCGTGTCGGTGAAGGCGATCGGCGGGAGGTGGAAGTTCTCGGGCCGCAGCGAGTAGTTCTCCTGCTCGGCCGCGCCATCGGCGGGGCGGTCGACGGTCAGCTGGATCCGCAGCGATTCCAGCTCGGAGCGGTCCGCGTAGAAGCGCCGCGCGAAGGCGTCCTCGTTCATCCCGCTGTAGCCCTCCACGTCGCGCCGGATCTCCACCGCCGTGACGGGACGCCGCTCGGCCATCAGGTAGGAGATCAGCGACAGCTGGCGGATCAGCTTCTCGGTGTCCTTTGCCATCGGACCTCAAAGATAGAAGCCAGCGGGCGGACGGGTATCGAGCCGCACCAGGGCCACCCGCTATTTGCGAGCTTTCAGGCCGCTTCGCGCGTCGGCACGGGCGAGGCGCCCGGTCCGCTCGACTCGCCCGGCTCCCCCGGCTCCCCCGGCTCGCCGCCGCGATCGGAGAAGAACGCGCCCCCGCCGATCGCCCGGTCGAACACCGACCAGCGCGCTCCGGGGGCCAGCTCCTTCTCGAGTCGGTCGAAGCTGCCGAGCCGCCCGCCGAGGTTGTCGATCATGTGCACGAGGGTGGCCTCGCGCGTGCACGGCACCACCGGGCTGCCGTGCTCGAGCGTCCCGTGGTGGGAGAGGATGATGTGGCCCACCGCCTGCGCGAGCTCGGTGGGGAAGCCATCGATCTCCTCGATCATGCGCCTGATGCGGTAGTAGCCGAGCGCGATCTCGCCGTGCAGGCGGCCGGCGTCGCTCATCTCGATGGTGTGCGGCTCCTCCGTGTAGGCCTCGAGCTTGCCGATGTCGTGGAGCAGCGCCCCCGCCACGGCCACCTCGCGATCGATGCCCGGGAAGGTCGCGCTGATTGCGCTAACTGCCTGGGCGACCCCGAGGGAGTGCTCGAGCAGGCCGTGGCGATAGGCCTGGTGATAGTGCTTGGCAGCCGGGGCCACGCGGTAGGCGACCCACACCTCGGAGTCCTCGCCGAACACGCCCTCGAGCAGGGCACGCAGGTGCGGCTCCTGGATCGTCGCCAGCAGCTCGCGCAGCGCCCCTTCCATCTGGGAGACGGGGCGGGCGGGGCCGTCGTGGAGGTCCTCCGGCGAGTAGCTGCCGGCAGTCGCCTGCTCCAGGCCGCGAAGGTTGATCTGGGGACCGAACCGCGGGTGGACGGTGTAGCGCCCCCG
>DATFZP010000075.1:0-2035 GCA_035314405.1 Solirubrobacteraceae bacterium
GGCATCGTGGAGCGCCCTCAACCCCGGTCAGTGAAACGCCACACCGGCCCTCGGCGCCGCTCAGCGCGGGGGTACGACCAGCACCGAGCAGGGTGCGTCGTGCACCGCCCGCCGACTGACGCTTCCAAGTGCCCGCAGCCCGCTGAGCCGCCGGCTCCCCATCGCGATGAGCGCCGGCTGCTCCGCCTCGATGGCCTTCACGATCACGTCCCACACCTTCCCCGGTTCGATCCGCGGCTCGCCGGTGACCGGCACAAGGTCCCGCAGGGCGCGCACCTGCGCCTGAACGTGGCGGGGGCTCCCCTCGGCCTCACCCTCGAGGGCATGCACCAAGGTCACGCTCGCCCCCTGGCTCTGCGCCAGTCTCCCGGTGAGCTCCACGAGGAGATCGGAGTCCTCCTCCCCGTCGGTCGCCAGGAGGATCCGGGCGCCCTGCAGCGAGCTGGGCGCCGTGTGCCGCACGACGAGCATCGGGACGGTGAACCGACTCAACGCCACGGCGGCGACGCCGCCGATCAGAGTCCCCCCGAGTGAGGCGGAGAGGCTGCCGATGATCATCCCGCCGAGCCGGGAGGAGGCGGGCGCTCCGATCGCGAGCAGATCGTGATCGGAGGATCGCTCGAGGATGACGTCGACGGGCGGGGCGCCTGGATCGACGACGGTGCTCGCCGGCACCCCCGCGGCCCGTGCGATGCGCTCGGTGCGCTCGAGCACCTGTTTCGCACGGCTCGGGCTTATCACAGCGACGGCGTGCGGCTCCTCGCCCGCCGCGGCGGTCACGGCCAGCAGCGTGAGGTGGCCGGTGGGGCCGGCGAGCGAGGCGGCCATCCTCACACCCGCCTCGCTCGCCCGCGTGCCGTCAACTGCGCAGAGGATGTCGGAGAAGACACTCGCGGTAGCCGGCCCAGCCTCGGCTTCCTCGCTTTGCGAGTGCTTCTCCTTGCGCGATGTGGATCGGGATGGCTGGGTCTTGGCCACGCACGGACAGCCTATCGGCGGCCGAGTCGGGTCCATCCGCAGCCTCCCACCGAGGGGACGCGGGAACCCCGCAGGCGTGTCCCACGGCTGATAGTGTCGGGCCCGTTGATTGTCCGCGGGGTCGGCGGTTGATCGGAGCGTCGGGTCCCGGGTTGAGCGACTGCGGGAGGTGGGGTGGTGTCCATCGTGGGGCTCTCGCCCACTGACGCGGCGTGGTTGCTGCTGGAGTCGCGCGACACGCCGATGCACGTGGGTGCGCTGATGGAGTTCACCCGTCCGAGCGACGCCCCGCCCGACTATCTGGGGCTCCAGCTCGAGCGGATGCGCTCCTCCCGCACGCTGCCGGCTCCGTGGAACCTGAGACCCGTCGGGGCGCCGCTGATCGGCAACCGCCTGCCGCTGCTGCAGACCGTCGGCGATGTCGACCTCGACCTGCACGTGCGCCACTCCGCCCTGCCCCATCCCGGCGGTCAACGTGAGCTTGGGATCCTCGTCTCACGGCTGCACGGCCACCCGCTCGACATGCACCGCCCGCTGTGGGAGGTGCATGTGATCGAGGGGCTTGAAGGGGATCGGTTCGCGATCTACCTGAAGATGCATCACATGCTCGTCGACGGGGTCAGCGGGATGCGTCTCGTGCTGCGGGCCCTGTCCACCGACCCGGCCGACCGCGACACTCCGGCATTCTGGACCGTCGGTCCGGCGGCGAGTTCGAGAGCCGGCGCCGGCGAGGACGGGAGCCCCATCGGCCGCGTGGTGGGGGCGGCCCGCGGCGGCGCCGCCGCGCTCGGCGGACTCGGCCGGACGATCGTCGATCTCACAGGCGCCGCGGTGAGCGGCGGCCCGCTGCGCGCCCCGTTCACCGCACCCGCCTCGGCGTTGGGCGGTGACATCGAGGGCCAGCGGCGGTTCGCCACCCAGCAGTACGAGCTGAAGCGGATCAAGGACCTGGCCAAGGCGGCCGACTGCACACTCAACGACATCGTCCTGTACCTGTGCGGCACCGCCCTGCGGCGATACCTCTCAGAGCACGCTCGCCTGCCGACGAGGTCCCTGA
>DATFZP010000076.1:0-4105 GCA_035314405.1 Solirubrobacteraceae bacterium
CGAGCGGCTGGCGGACGCGCGGTAGACCTCGCTGAGCACACCCTCGAAACGGATCACACGGCGCTGGCGACCAGCAGGAGGATCGCCGCCCCGCCGAGAACGAACGGGCAGACGCGAAACCAGATCACAGGCGTGCGCGCCCCCGTCACCGAGGTGAGCGCGGCCAACAGGATCAGCACCGCCGCGGCGAGCCGATATACGAGCTGACTCGCCGAGCTGCCGGAGCCTTCGATCGCCGTCACGATGATCACGAGCACGCCGATGAAGATGTGCGTGATCCCCTCGGCGATCCACTCCATCACGAGGATCCGCCGGTTGTCGAGAGAGATCTCGCCGAAGCTGTCCGCGACCGCGCGCGTCGGGATGACGTGCATCAGGCCCCAGCCGATCACCGTGATCGCGGCCAGGTACGCCAGGACGCCGGAAGCCGACACGCGATCAATGGTCGCGTGAGCGGGGGCGTGCCCACATCAGCGATGCTCCGTAGTCGGTGCTCGGCTGGGACGCTACGGCTGGGGGGCGCAGACCCCGCACCTTCCTCAATCGTGGTCTACGAGCGCGTCCGCGCCACGCGCCAGACCGATCCTGCGAGTAGCAGCGCGACCCCCACGGGCAGAATCCACCACGCCGCGACGCTCGTTTCCGCGACGAGCGCGGTCAGTCCGAGCACCACCACCACTCCTGCGGCGATGCGCCAGTCGTCGCCGATCACGAAATCCCACAGAAAGCGCAGGAAGGACTCGATCCTCGTCATGTGCCGATCCCGATCATGTGCCGGCGATCTCGGTTCTGGCCGAGCGCGCGGGGATCGACGTCCGCCGCCTGAGCGCGGCGACGAGTCCAAGGGAGAACAGGAGATTCGCCGGGATGATCACGAGGAGTGCGGTGTCGCCGCCGGGCCACGTCGCGCCCGCGCCCTCGGCGCCCCAGAACATCCCGAACGATGTCAACATCACGCCCACGGCAAACTTCAGGGTGTTCTCGGGGACGCGTGCGAGGGGGGCGCGCGCGACCACCCCTGCGACCACAACCACCAGAACGGCCACGCCGGCGGCCGCCGCGGCGAGCCCCACGTTGTGCTGGTTGGCGCCGAAAGTCAGCACGATGAACACGACCTCGAGGCCCTCGAGCAGGACTCCTTTCAACGCGACCGTGAAAGAGTAGGGGTCGAACCGGCCCTGCGGAACGGCCTCGGCCGTGCGCGCGGCCCCCTGCTCCTCCTCATACGCCTCGCGCTCGTCGTGTAGCGCCTTCAGGCCGGATGCGCGAAGGATTGCCTTGCGCAGCCACTGCAGACCGAAGATCAGGAGCAGCCCGCCGACCACGACCCGCAGCGCGTTGATCGGCAGGGCGGTGAGCGCCGGGCCCAGCGCGGCGGTCAGCACCGCGAGCACGAGCAGCGCCACCCCGACCCCGGTCAGGGTCGATCGCCAACTGCGGGTCGTCCCGACCGCAAGCACGATCGTCAACGCCTCGACCGCCTCCACCGCGCAGGCGAGGAATACGGAGATCGCGAGGCCCCACTCTGTACCTGTCATCAGGCCGATACTACGGACCGCAAACGGCGCGCCGCATATCCAAGCGCCAAGCTGGCATCACGTGCAGGTATGGATGCGGGCGAAGGGACTCGAACCCCCAAGGGCCTATGGCCCACCGGCTCCTAAGGCCGGCGTGTCTACCAGTTCCACCACGCCCGCGCAGCTCAGAGCCTAACCGCCGCGCCGGCCCTGCACCACCCGCGCGGGCGCCACCGCAAGGCGCGGCGTCCGGGCTCGCCACCCGGCGCGCACTTCCCACACCGACACCGGGGGAGCTTGTATCGTCATGTCGGTCATGTCCACCCCTGCCACCCAGGACGGGCATCCCGGCGTGATCATCACGCACCCTAACCGTGAGAAGCCCGCGGTTCAGGCCACCCGCGCGACGGTCGTCCTGCTGCTGCTCGTGAGCGCCGGGCTCGTTCTGATCGTGACGGTGGGCGGATGGAGCGTTCTCGAGAGCGCGATCCCGGTGCAGATCATCTACATCGCCGTCTATCTGACGCTCGCCTTCTACGCGGCTCGGTGGAACCGGGGCGTGCTGCCCGTCGCCGCGGCGCTCGCCGTTCTGCTTGCGATCTTCGCCCTCGCCGCCGGCCCGGCGTGGTTCAGCCGGAACAAATTCGGGTTCGCCCAGCCGGCGCTCAACGCCGGGCTGCTCGGGCTGGTCACGCTGTTGATCGTTCCCGTGCAGCTGGTCCTCGTGGCGTTCGCCATGCGCGGCTTCAAACAGGGCTGGAACGTAGAGCTCGAGCGCCGGGACCCCTCGGCGGACCCGGACATTCCCACCGCGGCCGCACCCCACCCCGTGTGAGCGGCGGACGCTCCGCCGGCGGGGCTATGCTCGCAGCGAGCACACCTGCGGCGGTGGCGGAACGGTAGACGCGGGGCCCTCAAAAGGCCCTGTCCGAAGGGGCGTGTGGGTTCGAATCCCACCCGCCGCATGCGGTCCCTACGGCGTCCCGGCCGGCCTACGCGGCCGTCCCCTGGGCGGCGGGGCTCACCCCGGCCGCGCGGATCACGAGCTCGGCCACGTGCTCGGGCGAGAGCCGGTCCGTGTTGAGGACGACGTCGTAGTGGGTGGGCATCTCGGCGTCCACGCCGTAGAAGCGCTGGAGGTAGTCCGCACGTCCTGCATCGGAGCGCTTGATCGCTCGCGCGGCCTCCTTCTCGTCGATCCCGTTGCTGCTCGCCACCCGCCGTTCGCGCGTCGGCACGGAGGCCGTCACGAGCACCCTCAGGACGTCGTCGCGATGGGCCAGGGCCATCGACGCGGCGTGCGAGACGATCACCACGCCGCCGGAGGCGGCTGTCTCCTCGATGACCGACCTGATGAGCCCCCGCAGCTCGTCGCTCGCCGGCTGTCCGTAGCCCACGGCGTCTCCGAGGGGGACTGCGTACCCCGCCGCCATGCCCGCCGGGCCGAGCCCCTCGATCAACCGCACGAGCCGCGACTTGCGGCGCTCGACGTCGGCCACCACCTCCTCGTCGACACCCGCCTCGACGGCCGCCCTCGTGATGATGTCCTCGTCGATCAGACGGTAGTCCAGGGTGCTCGCAACCAGCCGCGCGGCGCCGTGCGCCCCGGTCCCGTCGTGGCTGGAGATGCATATGGCCGTGAACGCCATCGCGTAAACCCTACCTTCGCCGAAGCTCGAGCGCACCGTGACGGCCCTGCGCCGGGAGTCGGCCCGGCGGCAGCGCCCTAAGCTGGTGCGGCGATGGCCGACACCCTCGCCGAACTGATCCTCCTCGACGCCCTCTCCTGGCGCCGCTGGCTGAGCGACCACCACGACGAGGAGGCGGGCGTGTGGCTCGTGCTCGCCAAGAAGGGCACCATAGAGCCGACCAGACTCACCTACGACGAGGCTCTCGAGGAGGCCCTCTGCCACGGCTGGATCGACGGACTCCTCCGCCGGCGCGACGAGGGGACCTACCGTCAGCGCTTCACCCCCCGCAGGGCACGAAGCCCGTGGTCGCAGCGCAACGTGGCGATAGCCGAGCGTCTCCTAGCCGAACGCCGCATGCACCCGGCGGGGCGCGCCGCGATCGCCGGCGCCAAGCGCGACGGGCGCTGGCAGGCGGCCTATCCCGGCCAGGCGAGCATCGAGGTGCCCCCCGACCTCGCCGCCGCGCTCGCCGCCGAGCCGCAGGCCGAGGCGATGTTCCGGACGCTCACCAGCCAGAACCGCTACGCGGTGCTCTACCGGCTCCACAACACCAGGCGTCCCCAGACCAGGGCAAGGCAGATCGAGCGCTTCGTGACGATGCTGGCCCGCGGGGAGACCGTCCACCCCCAGGAGCGGGGGAGCAAGCTGTGAGAGCATTGCCGCGATGAGCTACGTCAAGGGCCTGCAGGAAGTCGGGGATGGCCTGTACGCCTACCTGCAGCCCGATGGCAGCTGGGGATGGAGCAACGCCGGGCTCGTCGCCGACGGCGAGAGCACCCTGCTCGTGGACACCCTCTACGACCTCCCCCTGACCGAGGAGATGCTGAAGGCGATGCGGGATGCGGTCCCCGCCGCCTTGCACATCGGCACGCTCGTCAACACCCACGCCAACGGCGA
>DATFZP010000077.1:0-2445 GCA_035314405.1 Solirubrobacteraceae bacterium
CCCCGACCGCCAGCACCTCGTCGATCAGCAGAATCTCCGCATCGACGTGGATCATCACCGAGAAGGCTAGACGGACGAGCATCCCGGATGAGTAGTTCTTGATCTTGAGGTCGACGAACTCCCCCAGTTCGGCGAAGTCGATCACGCTGTCGAATCGCCGGCGAGCCTCGCGTGGGCTGAGCCCGAGCATGGTCGCGTTCAGGACCGCGTTGTCCCGCGCCGGGAGGTCGGGGTTGAAGCCGACCCCCAGCTCGATGAAGCTCGACATCTGGCCGCTCACGTAGATGTTGCCGGCGTCGGTCCGATAGATGCCGGCCAGGCACTTCAGGAGCGTCGACTTGCCCGAGCCGTTGCGCCCGACGATCCCGAAGAACTCGCCCGGCTGCACCGCGAACGACACCCCTCGCAGCGCGTGGAGAACGTCCGTGGGGCTGCGCCGGAACGGGTGAAGAGCCCGCTCCTTGAGCGTGTTCACCTGTTCTCGCGGTATTTCAAATCGCTTCTCGACCCGGTCGGCCACCACCGGGAAGGGCACGTGCTCGCGCATGCGATACAGCGTATCCGGGTCCAAACCCTGAACTACCCGCCTGCCCGCCCGCGATCGCCAGGGGCGACCGCAGCCACCAGCCGGCGGAGCTCGCGGGGCGCTCGCTCGGCGGCGACCGCAGCGGCGGCGTGCGGGCCGACGTCGAGCTGGCCGACCCACAGGTTCGGCCCGGCCTCGGGCAGTCGGCCGGCGCCACCCAGCCCGCGACCGTCGCACTTCAGCCGAGCCTCGCGGCGGGTCCACGCTCGCAGGAACTCGCTCTCCCGGGCGGCCGGGGAAAGCGATCGGAGCCTCGCCTCCTCGACGGGCCCGAAGGCGCGAGAGGCGAGGGCGATCGGGTCCCGAGGGCGGCGAGCGGCGACCTCCACGTCCACCCCCACCGACCCCGACCGGGTGAACGCATACACGGCGAGATCCCCTGAGTGGGAGACGTTGAACGACAGCCCATCCGAGGCGACCCGGCCATGGGCGGGGGCCCGTCCCACAGCGCCGGCACCCTCCCGCAGCGCCGGCTTGCCGTACGGGCCTTGGCTGAACAGCAGCGAGCCGGGGTCCCGCTGGAGGTAGCCCCCGAGCAGTCTCCTGAGCAGGGCCCGCGCGGCGACCCACCGGCGCCGGGTGAGCTCCCCGAGAATGCTCTCCGAGCGAGCCCGCTCCGCCGCCGAGAGCAGCTGGGGGACGTCGTCCCCCACTGCCCCCAGATCGGCGATCCAGATGTCGAGCGCTCCCTCGGGAATCCCTGTGGGGAGCGGGGTCGAGGGGCGGGTGGAGCCTTGGTCGGGCACGGTCTTTGCGTCGATACTCGCAGAGTTGCGCTCAAGATCGACGGCGCAGGGATCGATTGGATCTCGATGGCCACCCACACGGGAACCCGGGCCGGCGGAGGCCCACGCGGACTGGTACACCGCGTGCACCGGGCGCTCGCCCTGTCCGGCGTGATGGCCATGGTCGTGTGCGGCGCGGGAGCCTCCCGCGCCGCAGCGGCCGAACCTGGCGTCAACCTGTCGGTCCCGAGCCCCGGCCAGATCGCCTACGTGAACGCCCTCGGGACCCACTGGGTGAGGCTGTTCGTCAGCTGGCGGGAGCTGCAGCCGACGCGGGCTCCCATCGTCCAGAGCGACTTCACCTCCTATGAACAGGCGTTCAGGTCGATGCCCGCCGGCACGAAGGTGATCCTCGACGTGTACGGGACCCCCAAGTGGGAGTCGGGATCGACCAACGAACGCACACCCCCGGCGAACCCCCATGCCTTCGCCGCCTTCGTCGGACTGCTCGCCCGGCGCTTCGGCGGCCTGGTGGCGGCGTATGAGATCTGGAATGAGGAGAACACTTCGTTCTGGTGGCCCGCGGGGCCCGACCCGGCCGCCTACACGAGCCTGCTGCAGGCCACATATCCTGCCGTCAAGGCGGCTGAACCCAACGCCACGGTCTTGCTGGGAGGCCTCGCGGGCAACGACTACAACTTCCTGAGCTCCGTCTACGCGGCGGGCGGCAGGGGCTACTTCGACGCGGTCGGGGTGCACACCGACACGGCCTGCGACGACACCTCCCCCTACCTCTATGGGCGGGAAGGCGACGGACGCATGTGGCCCGACTCCTTCCTCGCCTACCGGGAAGTGCACCGGGTGATGCTCGCCAACGGCGACGAAAAGCCGATCTGGATGACCGAGATGAGCTGGCGCACGACGACCGCCGTCTGCGGCGAAGGGGCGTGGAAAGGTGACAAGCCCGAAGGGGTCACAGACGCGCAGCAGGCCCTGTATCTCGACCAGGCCTATCACTGCCTCGCCCAGGACCCGTATGTCCAGGTCGCGCTGTGGTTCCCGCTCAGCGATCAGGGGTACATCCACTCCGGGCTCGTCAAGGCGGACGGCACCCTCAAGCCTGCCTTCCAGGCG
>DATFZP010000078.1:0-4931 GCA_035314405.1 Solirubrobacteraceae bacterium
GCCCGGATGTCCTTGCGGACGATGTCCTCCTCGTTGTGGAGGGTGGCCATCCGGATCGTCACCCCCGCCACGGCCACCGGCTCGAGCACGGCGTAGGGTCGCAGGTCACCGAACTTCCCCACGTTCCACATCACCTTCTCGAGCTTCGTCACGGCGGTCGTGGGAGCGAACTTCCAGGCCACCGCCCAGCGGGGATCGCGCCCGACGGAGCCGAGCCGGCGCTGCAGCTCGAGGTCGTCGACCTTCACGACCGCGCCGTCGATCTCGAAGTCGAGCTCCCCCCGGCGTCTCTCCCACTCCAGGCACTGCTCGATCACGGCGTCGGTGCCGGCGAGCAGCTTGATCCCCGTGTTGACCCGAAAGCCGTGCTCGCGGAGCCACTCCAGCGCCTGGAAGTGGGTGGCGAACGAGATCCCCTCGGCGACGCCGACCTGATAGCACCAGATCGACAGGGGCCGCTTGGCCGCATCGGCGGGATCGAGCTGGCGGATCGTCCCGGCGGCCGAGTTGCGTGGATTCATGAACGTCGATTCGCCCGCTTCCGCCCGCCGCTCGTTGAGCGCCGTGAAGTCCCGGAGGGACATGTAGACCTCCCCCCTCACCTCGAGCAGGGGCGGAGCATCCTCCACCCGCAGCGGAATGGCTCCGATCGTGCGGAGGTTGTGGGTGACGTCCTCCCCCACCTCCCCGTCTCCGCGAGTGGCCCCGCGCTCGAGCTCCCCGTCGCGATACACCAGGCTGATCGCGAGCCCATCGATCTTCGGCTCCACCACGAAGGTGAAATCCGGTTCGACGATCCCCTCCCGGGCGAGGTGGTTGCGCATCCTCTCGACCCACGCCCTCAGCTCCTCTTCGGAGCGGACGTTGCCGAGGGACAGCATCGGCTCGAGGTGACGGACCTTCTCCAGCCGATCGACGGGCGGCCCCCCGACCCTCTGGGTGGGGGAGTCCTTGCTCGCCAACCCCGGATGCACGCGCTCCAGCTCGCGCAGCTCGTCGAGCAGTTCGTCGTACTCCTCGTCGCCGATCTCCGGGTCGTCGAGGACGTAGTAGCGGTGGGCGTGGTAGGCCAACGCCTCCCGCAGCTCGCGGGCGCGGGCGATCGCCTCGGGCGGCGGCTCGAGCTCGGCCGGGGCGCCGTCACCCCCCTGTGCCAGACCCGTCGAGCCCGACTGCCCCTCAGGGACCCCGGAGGACCTCACGTCCTGGAGTCGCGCACGGCCGGTTCGAGCAGCTCCTCCAGGTCGAAGCGCCTGAGCGCCTCGAGGCTCGGACGGTCGGTCAGGTCGAAGTGGATCGGCGTCACCGCTATCCGCCCGCCGGCGACGGCGGCGAGGTCGGTGCCGGGCTCGTCGTGGTAGCCGGGGTCAGAACCGTAGATCCAGTAGCGCCTGCGGTTTTCTTCCTCTCGCTCGAGCTTCAGCTCGTCGCGATAGATGCGCTTGCCGAGGCTCGTCACCTCGACCCCCGTGGGCTCGCCCGCGGGGACGTTGACGTTGAGCAGCGTCCTGCGGGGGAGCGGCACCTCCTCGATCCGTTCGACCAGGCGGGCGACGAAGCGAGCGGCCAGCTCGAAGCCGAAGCCGCCGTCGAAGCGGTAGTCGAGCGCGCCGGCCCGCGACTGCTGTGAGACGGCGATCGCGGGGAGGTCGAGGACGACCCCCTCGAGCGCCGCGGCGACGGTCCCGGAGTAGGTGATGTCGTCGCCGAGGTTGGCCCCGTGGTTGATGCCGGCCACGACCAGGTCCGCGGAGAACCCCTCGACCAGCCCGAGGCTCGCCAGGCGGACGCAGTCGACGGGGGTGCCGTCGGTCGCGTAGCCCACGCTGCCGTCTGCGAACGGCACCTCGGCCACCACGAGCGGCCTGCGGGTGGTGATCGATCGGGCCATCGCCGAGCGGTTGCCGTCGGGCGCGATCACCGCCAGGCGGACGTCGTCCAACTCCATCAGCGCCGCCCGCATCGCCTGCAGGCCGTCGGCCTCGATCCCGTCGTCGTTTGTCAGCAGCACGTTGAGCATGGATCCACGTCCAGCATAGGGGGCGCTTCGGTCTCGAACGTGAAGATATGCTCGGGCGGTGATGGGCAGGCGAACACTGCAGCCGCGGCTCGGGAGCCGTCCTCGCGGGCGAGGGCGCCTGGCCGGCGGCTGCGCCGCGCTCGCCGCGGCGGTGGGCTGCGCGGCCTGGCCGGCGATGGTGGCGGCGACGCCCGCGGACAGCCAGGTCGAACTGTGCGAAGGGGAGTCGGAAGGCCCCCCGCCACACCGCCCGCGGGCTAGCCGTAGGAGACGCTCACGAGTGCAAGCCCGTGTGCGGGAGCCGTGGCACCCGCCCGCGAGCGCGACTCTCCGGCGAGCAACCCCGTGAAGTCCTCGATGCTCCGCCGCCCACAGGCGACCTCGAGCATGCTCCCCACGAGCACGCGGTTCATGTGCCTGAGGAACATGTCGGCCTCGATCCAGAACTCCAGCAGCTCACCGTCGCCCCGCCACTGCGCCCGGGAGACATCGCAGCGGAAGTAGGAGTGCTCGGTTTCCCTCGGGGTGAACGCAGTGAAGTCGTGCTTGCCCACCACGGCCGCCGCGCACTCGGACAGGGCATCATGGTCGAGCGCCCCCGTCCACCAGAAGGCCCTCTCGCGCTCGAACACGCTGCGGGTGCGGCGGGCCAGCACCCGGTAGCAGTAGATCCTGCTGGCGGCGTCCCGGCGGGCGTCGAAGCTGGGAGCCGCCGGCTCGGCCGCGAGGACCGCGAGGTCGGCGGGGAGCAGGCCGTTCAGGCGGGCAGGGTCGACGGCCTCGTGACGGTAGCTGGCGACCTGACCCCAGGCGTGAACCCCGCGATCGGTGCGCCCGGCGACGGAGAGCCGCAGTGGTCCTCCGGCGAGGTCCCGCTCCCCGAGGACCTTCTGCAGGGCGGCCTCGAGCTCGCCCTGGACCGAGCGCTCGCCCGGCTGGCGTGCCCAGCCGGCGAACCCGGAGCCGTCGTACTCGAGCGTGAGCTTGGTGACCATCCCCACGCGGCACCCGCCGCGAGGATCCCGCTCAGACGAGCTCGATCAGGACCATCTCGGTCGAGTCGCTGCGGCGGGGACCGAGCTTCAGGATCCGCGTGTAGCCCCCGGCCCGGTCGGCGTAGCGGGGGGCCACCTCGACGAACAGCTTGTGCACGGCGAACTTGTCCTGGGAGAGCGTCGAGAGCGCCTGCCGGCGGGCGTGCAGATCGCCGCGCTTGGCGAGCGTGATCAGCTTCTCGATCTCCGGCTTGACCGCCTTCGCCTTGGCCTCCGTCGTCTTGATCCGCTCGTGCTCGATGATCTCCTTGCTGAGGTTCATCAGCAGGGACCTGCGGTGGGCGGAGTCGCGGCTCAGCTTGTTGCGGGTCTTCTGGTGGCGCATGTGGGATGGAGTCTAGAGGGCCAGGGCTAGTCGGTGCGGAGGCTCAAGCCGCGTGCATGAAGCGTTTCGATGACCTCGTCGATCGACTTTTTCCCGAAGTTGGGGATCGCGTTGAGCTCGGCCTCCGACTTCGAGATCAGGTCCCCGACCGTCTGGATACCGGCCCGCTTGAGGCAGTTGTAGGAGCGCACCCCGAGCTCGAGCTCCTCGATCAGGATGCCCCACTCCTCGCCCTGCAGGGCGGCCGGGGCCCCCGCCATCGCCAGGCCGTGGCCGTCGAGCTGACCTCCGGGGGAGGCCCGCAGCTCCTGGATGCGGTCGGCGTCCGTGAAGATCGCCAGCTGGGAGATCAGCAGCTCGGCCGCCTCCCGCAGCGCCGCCTGGGGGTCGATCGAGCCGTCCGTCTCGATGTCGAGGGTCAGCTTGTCGAAGTCGGTCTTCTGTCCGACCCGGGCCTGCTCGACCGCGTAGGCGACCCGCCGCACGGGGGAGAAGATCGAGTCGATCGGGATCACCCCGATGGGCTGGTCGGCCGACTTGTTCTCCTCGGCCGGCCGGTAGCCCCGGCCGCGGCCGATCGTCATGTACAGCTCGAGCTTGGTCTTCTTCTCGAGGGTGGCGATGTGAAGCTCCGGGTTGAGGATCTCCACCCCGGCAGGGAGATCGATGTCCTTGGCCGTTATCTCGCCGGGCCCGCTGACCACGAGGGGCGCCTCCACCTCGCTCGCGTCGGAGTGCATGCGGCACACGACGCCCTTGAGGTTCAGGACTATGTCGGTGACGTCCTCGGTGACACCCTGGATGGTGGAGAACTCGTGGGCGACGCCCTCGATGCGCACGCTCGTGACGGCGGCGCCGGCCAGGGAGGAGAGCAGCACACGCCTGAGGGAGTTGCCGAACGTGTAGCCGAACCCGCGGTCGAGTGGCTCGATCGTGAACGTGCCACGATTCTGCTCCACCGACTCGCTTGTGATCCGAGGGATTTGGAAGTCGAGCATGAGAGTCCTAACGTCGTTTTGGTGTCGCACCGCCGTCGCTCGGACGCCGGCTTAGAAGCGCCGCCACCCGGATGGGCGGGGGCGCGGGCAAAGGTCCTATTACTTCGAGTACAGCTCGACGATGAGCTGCTCCTGCACGGGCGCGGCAACCTCGCGCCGCTCCGGCCTACGCAGCACCTTCGCCGTGAGCGACTCGTGGTCGGCCTGCAGCCAAGCGGGGATCTGTCCGGTCAGCTCGGTGGCGTCCCTGACGACCTGGGTCGCCGGGGTGTCGGCCTTGATGGCCACCACGTCGCCGGGTCTCACCTGGTAGCTGGGAATGTCGACCCGCCGGCCGTTCACGGTCCAGTGGCCGTGGCGGACCAGCTGGCGAGCCTGGCGGCGGGAGGCTGCGAACCCAAGCCGCACGAGGACGTTGTCGAGCCTGCACTCCAGCAGCGCGAGCAGGTTCTCTCCGGTGATCCCCGGCTGACGGGAAGCCTTCACGTAGTAGCCGTGGAACTGCCTCTCGAGCACTCCGTAGTAGCGGCGTG
>DATFZP010000079.1:0-4535 GCA_035314405.1 Solirubrobacteraceae bacterium
TCCATGTGCTGGTGCGTGACGACCAGCAGCTCGATGTCCTCGACCGCGTGCCCCCGCGCCCCGAGGAGCTGCTCGAGCTCGTCGAGGGCCTTGGCGGAGTTGGGGCCGGAGTCCACCAGCGTCAGCGGGGAGTCCTCGATCAGGTAGGCGTTGACCCTTCCCACCTGGAACGGCGTGGGTATCGCCAGGCGGTGGATGCCGGCCTCCGCCGCGAGCGCCAGCTCCCGCTCCTCCCGCTCCCGCCGCTGATCCTCCTCCTCCGCGCTCACGAGCGGATCAGCGCCAGGACCTCATCGCGGCGGCGTTCCATGTCCGCGGGCGAGACCAGCGACTCCAGGCACAGCCGCAGGAGCGGCTCGGTGTTCGAGGCGCGAACGTTGAAGTGCCAGTCCTCGTAGTAGATCGAGATCCCGTCGAGGCGTTCCTGGCGGGCGTCGGAGTAGCGAGCGGCGATCTCCTCCATTTTCCCCGCCTGATCGGAGACCTCCGAGTTGATCTCGCCGGAGATGAAGTACCGCTCGTGGTAGGGGGCGAGCAGGTCGGACAGGCGTCTGCCCCTGGTGGCGAGCAGCTCCAGCATCAGCAGCGCCGGGATCGTGCCGGAGTCCGCACAGTAGAAGTCGCGGAAGTAGTAGTGGCCTGAGACCTCGCCACCGAACAGCGACCCCTCCGCCCGCATCCTGGTCTTGAAGAAGGCGTGCCCCACGCGGTTGATGTAAGGGGTGCCGCCGGCCCTCCGGACCGTGTCCGGCACCGCCCAGGAGGCGCGGACGTCGTAGAGGATCGCCTCACCGGGGTGCTTGGCCAGGAGCGATTCGGCGAGCAGCGCGGTGAGGAAGTCGCCGTCGACGAAGGACCCGGTGTCGTCGATGAAGAAGCAGCGGTCCCCGTCGCCGTCCCAGGCGATCCCGAGGTCGGCGCCGCTGTCGAGCACACGCTCGATGATCACCCGCCGGTTCTCCGGCAGCAGCGGGTTGGGCTCGTGGTCGGGGAAGTTGCCGTCGGGGGTCCAGAACGTCTCGATCAGCTCCAGCTGCAGTCGCTCGAGCAGGGGGCCCACCATCGGCCCCGCCATCCCGTTGCCGCCGTCGAGGACGACCTTCAGGGGGCGGCCGTCCACGGGGCGGATGGCGCTCGGGTCGATGAACCGCAGCGCCGCGGACTGGAACTCGCCGTAGATGTCCACCTCCTCGAGCTTCCCTCGAGCGCCGGCTCCCTCGCCCGCCGCCCCGGCCGCCCCCTCGGCTTCCACCGCCCGGCGGACGTCCTGGATGCCCGAGTCCCCCGACAGCGCGATTGCCCCCTCCCGCACGAGCTTGGCGCCGGTGTAGGCCTTGGGGTTGTGGGAGGCGGTGCACATCAGCCCCCCGTCGAGATCGCGGGAGCCGACGAGGAAGTAGAGCATCTCGCTGCCGATCTCCCCGGCATCGATCACGTTCGCCCCGGCCCCCAGCAGGCCCTCGCTGTAGCGCGCCGAGAGCTCCGGGGCGGTGAGGCGCATGTCGCGGCCGAGCCCGACCCGCAGCTCGCTCACGGGCCTGTCGGCCAGCCGCGCGAGCACGTGGGCGAAAGCCCGCCCGATCCGCTCCGCCGCCTCGCCGTCGATCTGCTCGCCGTAGAGGCCCCGGATGTCGTAGGCCTTGAAGATCTCGGGGGGGAGTTCGCTGCCCATGCCCCCGGGCATCCTACGTGCCCGCGGGCAGGCTCGGGCGGTCCCTCCGCGCGCGGCGTCGCTTCGCTCCCCGGCGCCCCTCGCTCGGGCGCGCCGGGGAGGCGCTGTCTAGGGGCGCACCTTGATGTGGTAGTTGATCGTCGCGGTGAGCCCCGTGAGGAGATCCGTGACGGTCACCTTGAATTTGCTGATCCCCGGTTCTGTCGGAGTGCCACTGAGCTTGCCCGTCAGGGGGTTCAGTTCCACCCCCGCCGGGGGCGTGCCTTCGCTCACCGCGTAGCTGTAGGAGCCCGAGCCGCCGATCACTTCGATCTGCGATTCGTACGGTTCGCCCACCTTTCCGTCGGCGAGCGCCGCCGGCAGCAGGGCGAGATGGACCTTGACTCTGAAAGTCCGCGTCCCGCTGTGCTGCGGGCTGGCCGAGTCGGTGGCCTGCGCGGTGATCGTGTACGTGCCCGCCACGCTCGGGACGCCGCTGAGCAGTCCCTGATCGGTGGCCGTGTCGAAGGAGAATCCGAGGCCGATCGTTCCGAGCCCAAGCAGCGACAGGGTGTACGGCCCGGTTCCGCCGGTGACGGTGAAGGCCTTCGACACGGGAGTTCCGGCCGTCAATCGGCCGAGCGAGGAGGGGGTGATGTCGAGCTGCGTTTCGAGGGTGTATTCCCGCGTGGCGGTGAAGGCGGGGACCGAGGAGTCGGTCACCTTCACCACGAAGGTGCTCGTCCCAGCGGCTTCCGGCGTGCCCGTCAGTTCGCCGCTCGGGCTGAGTTCGATGCCCGCGGGCGGCGTGCCGGAGACCAGTTTGAAGGTGTACGGTTCGGTGCCGCCCGTGGCGTGCAGGGCGTCGGTGTAGGGGACCCCGGCGGTGGCGAGCTTGAGCGATTTCGGCCCGAGTTTGAGCGGGTCTGGCAGGTACTTGAAGCGATCGGAGTGACTGATCGCGCTGGTGCCGCCGCCGCTGCTCACCGTCACGTTGACCGTCGTCCCGGCCGTGCCCGGCGGGGCGATGGCCGTGACCGTGGTGGCCGACACCGCTGGGACTTCGAGCGCCGGGGTCGAGCCGAAGCTGACCGCGTTCACGCCTTCGAGGTTGAGGCCGGTGATCGTGACTTCCGTGCCGCCTTCTGCGTAGCCCTTGTCGGGTTCGACCTTCGTCACCGTCGGGCGCAGAGCCCCGTTGCCCGTCCCGATGCGCCCGATCTCATCGCTTTCGCCCTGGGTGAACCACATGTTGCCTTCGGCCCCGGCCGTGATCGCCATCGGCGTTTTGCTCCCAGCGTTGAGGTTCCCGACCGCGAACGCCATCACTTCGCCGCTCGGCGCGATCCTGCCGATCTTGCTGTCGTGGATGTCGGTGAACCACATGTCGCCTTCGGGCCCCGCCGCGATCCCGTCCGGCGAGGAGAGGCCTTCGGTTTTGAAGTTCGTCACGCTGCCGCTCGGTGTGATCCGGCCGACCGCGCCTGGGCCTCCGTCCTCGGTGAACCACAGATCGCCTTCGGGTCCGGTCGCGATAGCGACCGGTTCGGCTCCCGACGGAAGCCCGGTGGTGAACTGCGTCACTTTGCGGGTCGTCGGGTCGAGGCGACCGATCGCATGAGCGCTGTACTCGGTGAACCAGATGTCGCCTTCGTGTCCCACCGTGATCCCCTGCGAGTCGTAGTCGGGCGTGCTCCACGCGGTTGGGGTGAAGTACTGTTCAGCCGAGCCCCCCGGCGTCATCTCCCAAACGGCCTTGACGAAGTCCTGCGTGAACCACAGTTCGCCTCCCGTGCCCGTCGTGATTGCGACGAACTCGGGTTCGCCGCCCGTGATCGGGAAGATGGTTGTTTCGCCCGTCGGCGTCATCTGACCGATGCCCTGCCCGCTGAGCATGGTGAACCACAGGTCGCCTTCGTGTCCCGTTGTGATCCCCTCGCCGTCCGGGAAGCCTTTGACCCCCGTTGGGAACTCTGTCGCCACGCCCGCCGGTGTGATCCGGCCGATCTCGGGGGTCGGGGTGTCCTTCTGGGTGAACCAGAGTTCGCCTTCTCCGCCCAGCGTTATCCCGTGGGTTTCGCCTTCGTCGATCCCGCTGTGGAACTCGGTGACTTCGCCGAGCGTGTTCGCGAAGGCCGCGGAGGCGTAGGACAACGCCACCGCAGCGGCGACGCTCGCCACCAGCAACGCGACCGCAGCGCGCCGGTTCCATCCGTGAATGAAGCGTGTCGTTCGCAGCGTCATCTGCGGCCATCCTTGTCTCAGCGGAGTTCGCCGGCAGCCGCGAAGCCGTGCTCAATCGTGTGCGAGTCCCGGCCGATCGACGGCGAACCTACCACGGGAGGGGTAGCGAAGCAACTCCACCGGCGGGGCGCGTCCACCGGCGGGGCGCGGGGAGCTCAGGAGGAGGCTGCAGGCGGCGATTGCGCAGGCCACGGCGGCCGTCGCCTACGTAGACTGTCGGGTATGTCCGGACACTCCAAGTGGGCGAGCATCAAGCACAAGAAGGCGATCGTCGACTCGCGCAGGGGCGCGGCGTTCTCGAAGCTCACGCGGGCGATCACCGTCGCCGCCCGCGAAGGGGGCGGGGAGCCCGACGGGAACCCCGCGCTCGACCTCGCGATCCGCAAGGCCAAGGAAGCTTCGATGCCGAAGGACAACATCGAACGGGCGATCGCCAAGGGGACCGGCGAGGGGGGGGAGGCCGACGCGATCGAGGCCGTGCTCTACGAGGGCTACGGCCCGGGTGGGGTGGCCGTGCTGGTGGAGGCGCTCACCGAGAACCGCAACCGCACCAGCGCCGACGTGCGCCACGTCTTCTCCAAGAACGGCGGCAGCCTCGGCGAGCCGGGCTCGGTGGCGTACCTGTTCGACAAGAAGGGCA
>DATFZP010000080.1:0-7425 GCA_035314405.1 Solirubrobacteraceae bacterium
TGGCCGCCGGGTCCGCCGAGCGCAGCCAGACCTGGCCGCGGGCCTTCGGCGAGACGAGCACGGGGGCGATCACCATGCAGTGGCCGTCGTAGGTCTCGGCACCGTGGTCTTCGAAGTAGGCGGCGCCCATGTGGAACTGGATGTCGGCGGCCGGCAGCCCTCCACGCGTGCGGGTGAAGGCCACGACCTCGGCGACGGTCGAGGTGAGCTTGCCCGATTTCCGCAGCAGCCACTCCGCCAGGGGCTTCGGCTTGTCGGCGCCGTACAGGGTGTTCTGGTCGGAGACCTCCCAGATCAGGGTGACGAACGGATGGTCCTGGAGGTTGCGCCCCACCCCCGGCAGATCGTGGCGCACCTCGACGCCCACCCGCCGTAGCTCCTCGGCGGGCCCGATGCCGGAGAGCAGGAGCAGCTGCGGCGAGCCGATCGCCCCGGCGGACATCAGCACCTCGCGCTCGGCGCGCACGACCTCGACCCCGCCTCGGCCCTTGCGCAGCCTGACGCCGACCGCCCGATCGCCCTCGAGCTCGACGCCCAGCACCATCGCCTTGGAGCGGACCTCCAGGTTGGGACGGGAGAGTGCGGGGCGCAGATAGGCGTCGGCGGCGCTGAAGCGCCTGCCGTTGCGCTGGGTCACCTGGAACATCGACACCCCGTCCTGCTCCGGGCCGTTGTAGTCGGAGATGCGGGGGATGCCCACCGCCTCGCTCGCGGCCAGCAGCCGCCGGCCCAGCGGGCGGGGCGAGCGCTGCTCGGCCACCTTCAGCGGTCCCCCTGCGCCGTGGTACTCCGATCGGCCGCGGACGTTGTCCTCCGAGCGGATGAAGTACGGCAGCACGTCCCGATATCCCCAGCCCGGCGCCCCCTGCGCCTCCCACGTGTCGTAGTCGAGCGGCCGCCCGCGCACGTACAGCATCGCGTTCATCGAGCTGCTCCCGCCGAGCGCCTTGCCCCGGGGCATGAACAGGGCGCGCCCGTCGACGTGCGGCTCGGGCTCGGTCTCGTAGTCCCAGTCGAGCTTGGTGTGGAACTGTTCGGGGAACGCCGCCGGGATCTTGATCTTCGGCGATCGATCCCGACCGCCGGCCTCGAGCAGCAGCACCCGCACCGAGGGGTCCTCCGAGAGGCGGTTGGCGAGCACGCACCCGGCCGAGCCCGCCCCGACGATCACGTAGTCGTGCACCGGAGTCCCCGCCCGCGCCTCTAGGCGCCGGTCAGCGCGACCCGCTCGGGCAGCGGCACGAGCCGGTACTCGTCGATGTCGAGCTCCCGCGTGCGCTCGCGGTACTCCCTCATGTAGCCGGGCCAGTTGGCGACGATCCGCCCGTTCTCGGTGCGGTACCAGGAGTCGCAGTCCATCCACGCCGTGCCCGCGAAGCGCGCCTGGAGGGCGCGGTCACTCGCCGCCTCCACCTCCTCGCGCACCTCGATCGCCCCGGCGGCGCGATCGCGCACCACCCGCAGGGCCTGGCACAGATAGGCCGCCTGGGTCTCGAGATAGAAGATGATCGATCCTCCCGAGGTGTTCGTGTTCGGCCCGTACATCACGAACATGTTCGGGAACCCGGGAACCGTCATCCCGAGATGGGCGTGGGCTCCCCCCGACCACAGCTCGCGCAGGCTGCGTCCGCCCGCTCCCGTGATCTCCATCGGGAACATGAAGTCGTTCGTCTTGAAGCCCGTCGCCCAGATGATGCAGTCGAGCTCGTGTCGGCGGCCGTCCGTCGTGACGATGCCCTCGGGGACGACTCGCTCGATCGGGTCGGTGACCAGCTCGACGTTGATCCGTTCGAGCGCCGGCAGGAACAAGGAGCTGAACAGGATCCGCTTGCAGCCGAAGGTGTAGTCGGGCCAGGCCTTGCGGCGCAGCTCGGGGTCCTTCAGCTGCTTGCGCATGAAAGCCGCCGAGCGCGCCCCGGTGAGGCGTCCGATCGTCCGGGGGTGGCGGATCGCGAGGGTCAGCGACTCCGTGTACTCGAAGATGAACCAGCGGCGGAACTCCTGCACGCCGGGCACCCGTTCGATCAGCGCCTTGACCACCGCAGGGTAGCGGCGGTTCTTGCGGGGCAGGAACCAGTTGCCCGTGCGCTGGAAGATCGTCAGCCGTTTGAGCACGGGCGCGATCTCGGGCACGAACTGCACCGCGCTCGCCCCGGTGCCGATCACCGCCACCCGACGGCCGGCGAGCGAGTAGCCGTGGTCCCATTCGGCGGAGTGGAAGCTGTGGCCGGCGAACGTCTCGGCGCCCTCGATCCGGGGCCGGCGGGGCTGGTGCAGCTGTCCGGTCGCGAGGATCAGGGCGTCCGCCTCGTACACCTCGCCGGTGGCGGTCTCGACCTTCCATCGGCACCCCTCCTGCAGCCACGTGCAGGCGGTGACCGTCACGTTCGTCTCGATCAGCCGGTCGATCTGTTGGTCGCGCGCCACCTCGTGGATGTAGGTCTCGATCTCCTCCTGGGGCGAGCACAGCCTCGACCAGTCACGGCGCTGGGCGAAGGAGAAGGAGTAGAGGTGGCTGGGGACGTCGCAGGCGGCCCCCGGGTAGCTGTTGTAGTACCACGTGCCTCCGAGGTCCGGCGCCCGCTCGAGGATCCTCACCTTCGTGAACCCGTGCCGGCGCAGCTCGATCGCCGCCGCGATCCCCCCAAACCCGGCGCCGACGATCAGCACCTCCAGGTCTCGCCTCGACGAGCTCCCGCCACCCAAGGCCGCGGCCGTCATTCGGATCCCTCCTTCTCCTCTGCGTACCGTGCTGTGGCCATCAACCTTATGCGCTTCTGCGATCGCCTGCTCGCGCGGCCGCGTCCGGCCCGAGCTCGAGCGTCGCCGCGAGCCAGTCGGCGGCCACTCCGAGCAGGGAGGGCTCGACGCCATGGCCGCCGTCGAACTCGTGGTAGTCGACCTGCAGGCCCCCCTTCGACAGGCGCTCGCGCGCCTCGCGCGCCAGGCCCACGGAGATCACCGGGTCGCGGCGTCCGTGGGCGATCAGCACCGCCAGCCCCCGCCGGGTGGCGAGGTCCGGCTGCCATCCCGGGACGCTCGGCAGGAACCCCGACAGGGCGAGGATCCCTCCCGGGACCGGGCGCCCGCGGCCGAGGCCGAGGGCGTAGCTCATCACGGCGCCCATCGAGAAGCCACCGAGGACGGTCCGGCTCGGCTCGATCCCGGTCCGCTCCCACAGCTCGTCGTGGAAGCGGGCCAGAGAGCGGTATGCGAGGTCGAAGGTCTCCGGGTCGGGGTAGCCGACGCGGGGGACCAGATACCAGTGCCGGCCGGTCGATCCTGCGGGCGTCAGGGGCGCCGCCGGCGTGACGACGTGCAACCGCCGCCGGGGATCGAGCGCGTCGGCCAGGGGAAGCAGATCTTGCTCGTCGGCACCCCTCCCGTGGTGCAGGACGAGCAGGCCGCGGGGATCTCCCCCAGCCGGGCGCTCGAGGAAGCTCAGCCGGGTCATCGTCGCCCCCGCCGCTCGTGGAGCGGGAGGCTGCGCGCGCCTGTCACGGCTCAGCCCTGTCTCAGGCCGCCTCGCCGGAGGCGTACGGGGCGAGCTCCCGGCGGGCGATCGAGAGCTTGTGGACCTCGTCGGGCCCGTCGGCGAGCCTAAGCGTGCGCAGGTGGGCGTAGGCGGAGGCGAGCGAGAAGTCCTCGCTGACCCCGCCCCCGCCGTGAACCTGGATCGCGCGGTCGAGGACCTTCAGGGCCGCATTGGGCGCGGCGATCTTGATCGCCGCGATCTCCGTGCGGGCCTGGCGGTTGCCCACCGTGTCCATCATCCACGCCGCCTTCAGGGTCAGCAGGCGGGCCATCTCGATCTCGATGCGCGACTCGGCGATCCAGTCCTGGATGTTGCCCCGCGTGGCCAGCGGCGCTCCGAATGTGACGCGCTCGAGCGCCCGCTTGCACATCGCCTCGAGCGCCCTCTCCGCTGTCCCGATCGCCCGCATGCAGTGGTGGATGCGCCCGGGGCCGAGCCTCGCCTGGGCGATCATGAACCCGTCGCCCTCGCCGGCGATCAGGTTGGAGGCCGGCACCCGCACGTCGGCGAAGTCGACTTCCCCGTGGCCCTCCTGATCGTCGTAGCCGAACACCGAGAGGTTGCGCACGATCGTCACCCCGGGGGTGTCGAAGGGAACGAGGATCATGCTCTGCTGGCGGTGGCGGGGCCCGTCGGTCTGGGTCTTGCCCATCACGATCATGATCCGAGCGTGGGGATGGTAGGCCCCCGAGGTCCACCACTTGCGGCCATTAAGGACGTAGTCCTCGCCGTCGCGCTCGATCCGCATCGCGATGTTCGTCGCGTCGGAGCTGGCGACGTCCGGCTCGGTCATGGCGAACGCCGAACGGATCTCCCCGTCGAGCAGCGGCACCAGCCAGCGTTCCTTCTGCTCCGGGCTGGCGAACTGGTGGAGGACCTCCATGTTGCCCGTGTCGGGGGCCGAGCAGTTGCACGCCTCCGAGGCGATGTGCGAGCGACCGAGGATCTCGGCGAGCGGGGCGTAGTCGGCGTTCGAGAGCCCCGCCCCGTGGTCGGGGTCGGGGAGGAACATGTTCCACAGCCCCGCCTCCCGGGCGCGGACCTTCAGCTCCTCCATGATCTGCGGCTGATGGTGGGCGTCGCCGGACTCGGCGAGCTGGCGCTCGTACACGGACTCGGCGGGGTACACGTGTGCGTCCATGAAGGCCGTCAGTCGCTCCTTGAATTCAGAACAGCGCGGGCTGGGGTCAAAGTCCATCGATCCTCCTCGGTGCCGGCAATGGGCTTAGGATCATCGCCGATGAGCGATCAGCCCGCCAGCTACCGCGCGGCCGGCGTGGACTACGACGCGCTCGACGCCGGCAAGCGGCTGGCGATCGCGAAGGCCCTCTCGACCTCTCCCCTGCTCGCGGCGAGGGGCGCGAGCGCGCTCGACGCCTCCCGCGGGGAGCCGGCCTTCGTGTTCGACCTCGACGGTCGATCGTTCGCGTTCGTCGTCGAGGGCCTGGGCACCAAGTCGATCATCGCCAGGGCGGTCCTCGAGCAGCAGGGTGTCAACCGCTTCGCCGACATCGCCTACGACACGGTCGCGGCTATCCTCAACGACCTCTGCTGCGTGGGGGCGCTGCCACTCGTCGTCAACGCCTACTTCGCCACCGGGGCATCGCAGTGGTACGCCGAGGGCGAGCGGGCGCAGGCGCTGCTCGAGGGCTGGCGGATGGCCTGCGCGGAGGCCGGGTGCGCGTGGGGAGGAGGGGAGTCGCCGTCGCTGCCAGGGCTGCTCGACGAGCGCGAGATCGAGCTCGCGGGAGCCGCCGTGGGGGTGGTGCCGGAAGGGGGCTCGCCGATCCTCGGGGAGCTGCTGGCGCCGGGCGATGAGATCGTGCTCGTGGCCTCGAGCGGACTACACGCCAACGGCGCCTCGCTCGCCCGGCTGCTCGCCGGGCGCCTGCCACAGGGCTACGCCACCCGACTGCCCGGCGGGGAGACCCTTGGTGAGGCCCTGCTCGAGCCCTCAGTGCTGTACGTCCCCCTCGTCGCCGCCCTGCTCGAGGCGGCGGTGCCGCTCAGCTACATCAGCCACATCACCGGCCACGGCCTGCTCAAGCTGATGCGCCCGCCGAAGCCTCTCACCTACAGGATCGAGCGACTGCCGGAGGTCCCCCCGGTGCTGGGCTTCCTCGTGGAGGAGGCCGGCCTGGACCCCGAGGCCGCCTACTCGACGTTCAACATGGGGGCGGGCTATGCCTTCTACTGCCCGCCGGGGCACGGTGAGGCGATCGTGGCGATCGCCGACGGGCTGGGGCTGCGGGCGATGCTCGCCGGAGAGGTGCAGGAGGGCCCCCGTCAGGTGATCCTGGAGCCGGTCGGGGTTCGCTTCGCGGGCGAGCGGCTCGAGCTGTCGGGCGGCGGGGAATGAGCGGCGTCCGGGCACCTCGGCACGCAACTGCGGACCCGCCCGGCGGTTGTAGCTTGTGGGGATGGGAGAGATCATCGAACGAGGAGCGCCACTGGTGAGCAGAGCATCGAGGAGTCTTGCGGCTCTGGGTCTCGCGATCCTCTTGCTGCCGGGCGTCGCGTCGGCTACCCCGCAGGTCAGGCTGCGGGTCGAACCCGTCCCGATTCCCAACCCGAACGGGCACGGGACCGTGCCCGGGACGGGCTTCAAATACGGGGCCGGAGCGGCCCTCCAGGCCGAATACGCGATCACCGGCAACGAATACGCCAAAGGCGCACCGCCTCCGCTGATCGGCGTCAGCTTCGATCTGCCCCACGGCTCCAAGCTGCACCCGGCCGGCTTCACGACCTGCCCCACCGAAACGCTCAAGCGGCTCGGGCCGACGAGCTGCCCCAAGCGCTCGGCGGCAGGCCCGGTCGGGGAAGCCCTGGGCTACGTCGAATTCGAAGGCGAAAAGGTCGAAGAGAGGGCTGAAATCTTCTCGTTCTTCGCCCCCGGCGGCGGCCTGGAGTTCTTCACCGAAGGCCACAAGCCCGTGTCGGTGGAAATCCTATCCACGGGCCGGTACATCAACCTGAACGGCGGCGGCGGCTTCGGCCCGGAGCTGATCTCCCAGGTGCCCCTCGTGCCGAGTGTGCCCGGCGCCGCGGACGTGTCCGTCACGCGCATCAAGGTCAAGGTCGGCGCCGCCTACGAGTCGCACGGCAAGTGGATCTCATACGGCACGGTGCCGGCCAGGGGCCAGTGCCCGAAGGCGGGCTTCCTGATCCGCTCCCAGCTGACGTTCGCGCACAACGGCGAAGAATCGCAGCCGGAAGTGGTGACGGTCGAATACCGGGCGCCGTGCCCGAGGCGCTAATGCCGGGCTGCCTCGACGCGCGATGAGATCGGGCTCGTGGGGCCCAGCGGACTCCGTGCCGCGCTTCGCTGGGCGGCCACGAATGACCGGGTTGTGAATGACCCGGTCGGCCGCAACTGTGGACCCGTTCGATGGTTATAGGTTGTGCATATTGGAACGATCATCGAAAGAGGAGAGGCAGTCATGAGCAGAGGGTCAAGCGGAGCATCCACCTGCCTTGCCGTCCTCAGCCTCGCGATCCTCGCAGTGCCGGGCGTCGCATGGGCGACGCCGACGGTCAAGCTCAAGGTCGAAGCCGTTCCGATTCCCAACGGGCACGGCATCGTCCCGGGCACCGGCAACATCTATGGAGCCGGAGCGGCCCTGCAGGCCGAATACACGATCACCGGCACCGAATACGCCAAAGGCGCACCGCCTCCGCTGATCGGCGTCAACTTCCAGCTGCCCAAGGGCGCCAAGCTGCACCCAGCGGGCTTCACGACCTGCCCCACCGAAACGCTCAAGCGTCTCGGACCGTCGAGCTGCCCCAAGAAGTCGGCGGCCGGCCCGGTCGGCGAAGCTCTCGGCTACGTCGAATTCGAAGGCGAAAAGGTCGAAGAGAGGGCTGAAATCTTCTCGTTCTTCGCCCCCGGC
>DATFZP010000081.1:0-12681 GCA_035314405.1 Solirubrobacteraceae bacterium
CTGCTGGTGGCCCGAAACGTCGAGAAGCTCGAGGAGGCTCGGGCGGAGATCGTGGCCGCCGGGGGCACCGCCTACGTCTACGCCGCCGACATCTCCGACATGGAGTCGGTCGAGCGCCTGCTCGAGCGGGTGCTCGCCGACCACCGCAACGTCGACATGCTCGTCAACAACGCCGGACGCTCGATCCGGCGGTCGATCGCCCTCAGCTACGACCGCTTTCACGACTTCGAACGGACCATCCAGCTGAACTACTTCGGCGCGGTCAAGCTGATCATCGGCCTGCTCCCGCACATGCGGGAGAGGGGCTCGGGGCACATCGTCAACATCTCCTCGATCGGCGTGCAGACGAACCCGCCCCGCTTCTCCGCCTACGTGGCGTCGAAGGCCGCGCTCGATGCCTTCACCCGGGTCGTCGCCTCCGAGGTGATCGGCGACGGGGTCACCTTCACGACCATTCACATGCCCCTCGTGCGCACGCCGATGATCGCCCCCACGAAGATGTACGACGCCTTCCCGGCGATCAGCCCGGACGAGGCGGCGGACATGATCTGCGAGGCGATGCGCAGCCACCCCAAGCAGATGGGCACCCGCATCGGCAAGTTCGGGGAAGTCGCCTACTCGCTGAACCCCAGCGCCGTCGACAGGCTCCTGCACCTCGCCTACCGGGTGTTCCCCGACTCGGCCGCGTCCAAGGGGCAGCGGGAAGCCGAGGAGCACGTGTCCTTCGAGCAGATCGCGATGGCGACCCTGACGAGGGGCGTGCACTGGTAGCACCCGAGGGCGGTCTTGGGATGATCGGACCGTGACCGCAGCGGCCCCCGCCATCGAGGTCCGCTCCCTGCGCAAGAGATACGGTGAGTTCGAGGCGGTTCGCGGCATCGACATCACGGTGCAGCGGGGAGAGGTGTTCGGCCTGCTCGGCCCCAACGGCGCGGGCAAGACGACGACCGTGGAGATCCTCGAGGGCTACCGCCAGCGGACCAGCGGGGAGGTGTCGGTGCTCGGACACGATCCCGCGCAACGCTCGCTCGCCCTGCGCCGGAGGATCGGCATCGTGCTCCAGTCGGGGGGGATCTACGGCCACGTGACTCCCCGGGAGGCGCTCGGGCACTGGGCCGGGTTCTACCCCCACCCGCGGGACGTGGAGGAGGTGCTCGCCCTCGCCGGCCTGCAGGAGAAGGCCGATGAGCGCAGCCGCAAGCTCTCGGGAGGGCAGCTGCGGCGGCTGGACTTCGCGCTGGCGCTCGTCGGCGATCCCGAGCTGATGTTCCTCGACGAGCCCACGACCGGCTTCGATCCGCAGGCACGGCGGGCCGCCTGGGAGACCGTCCGCTCGTTGCGGGACCTCGGCAAGACGATCCTGCTCACGACCCACTACCTCGACGAGGCCCAGGCGCTCGCCGACCGCGTGGCGATCATCAAGGACGGGCGCATCCTCGCGATCGGCCCGCCCCGTGAGCTCGGGGTGGGAGCGGGACCGGGAGGGGCGGGAGGGGGTCGCTACAGGATCGCCTACCGGACCGCCGACGGCACGCTGATCCAGCGGGAGACCGACGACCCCACGACGCTGCTCGCGGAGCTCACGGCCGAGGCGCTCTCCCGCGGGGAGCGGCTGGAGGATCTGTCGGTCGGTCGCCCGACGCTCGAGGACGTCTACCTGGAGCTGACCGCCAATGCCTGAAGCGTTCGCCCTCGGCTGGCGCCAGTACCGGCTCGAGCGGAAGATGTTCTGGCGCAACCCGAGCGCCGCGTTCTTCAACTTCCTGCTGCCGCTTCTCCTCCTGGTGGCCGGCGGGGTGATCCTCAGCGGAAACCAGCGCCAGCTGAACCACCTCGTCCCGGCGATCGCCGGCATGAGCGTGATGTCCACCACCTTCACCGCCCTCGCCTACAACATCGTGTTCCTGCGCGAGCGGGGGATCCTCAAGCGGATCCACGGCGCGCCCCTGCCGACGATCTCATACTTCGGCGGGGTCGCCGCCAACGCCGTCACCAACACCGCCCTGCAGATCGCGATCGTGATCGTCGCCGGTCGCGTGTTCTTCGGGATCGGGTGGCCGGTGGACTGGCCCTCACTGATCGTGTTCGTGCTCGCCGGCGTCGTCTGCTTCGCGGCGCTCGGCGTAGCCTTCGCGCACGTGATCCCCAACTTCGAGTCGACGGCGGCCTACGTCAACGCGGTGTTCCTGCCCGTGGTGTTCGTCTCCTTCTACGCCTTCGACTCCTCGAGCGCTCCGGGCTTCGTGCGGACGATCGCCGACGCCCTTCCCCTAAAGCCTCTGATCGAAGGGCTCTACGGCGCGATGGTCACGGGCTCGGGGCTCTCAAGCCAGCTAGACGGCCTCGCCGTGATCGCCCTGTGGGGGGCGTTCGGGCTGTACTTCGCGGTCCGGGGGTTCTCCTGGGAGCAGTCGCGCAAATGACCCCCGGGCGCGGGGCGGCGAAGATGAGGGAGCTCGCCGCCGACGTTCACCTGCTGAGGGGCCGGCCGCCGAACGCGATCAACGTGTACCTCGTCGGAGACGTGCTCCTCGACGCCGCCACCAGGCAGGGCGAGGGGCGGATCGTGCGCCAGCTCGAGGGCAGGCGCGTCAGAGCGCACGCGCTCACCCACGCCCACCCCGACCACCAGGGCTCGAGCCACGCGGTCTGCGAGCGTCTGAGGATCCCCCTTTGGTGCGGGCTGGGGGACGTGCCCGCGATGGAGAGACCGGGCGGCGTGTACGCCTCGCAGCCGCCCACCTGGCTGAACCGCCTGCAGCGGCGCTTCTGGACGGGGCCCCCCCACCCGGTCGCCTGGGCGCTCGCGGAGGGCGACATGGTGGCGGGCTTCACGGTCCTCGAGACCCCGGGGCACTCCCGCGGGCATCTCGCCTACTGGCGTGAGGCCGACCGCGTCCTGATCCTCGGCGACGTGCTCAACAGCGTCGGAGTGTTCACCGGCGTCCCCGGCCTGCACGAGCCTCCCCGGAGCTTCACGCCGGACCCCGCCCGCAACCGCCGATCCGCACGCCGGCTGGCCGCCCTGAGGCCGCTGGTCACCTGCTTCGGCCACGGCGCGCCCCTGCGGGACCCCGGCAGGCTCGCCGACTTCGTCGACCGGCTGCCCGAGTGACGGCGATGGTGGAGAGCGTCTTCGTCCTCGAGAAAGACGGGCGGTTCCTGCCGACGGACGGGGCCCGCGGACCGTGGGATCCACGGGCGCTCCACGGCGGAGCGGCCACCGCCCTGATCACCGCGGCCTTCGAGCGCGTCGAGGCCCCGACGCGGCTGAGGATCGCCCGCCTGTCCTTCGAGCTCGTGCGCCCCGTCCCCGTCGCCCCCCTCACCCTCTCCACCACGATCGCCAGGGACGGTCGTCGGGTGCGGGAGCTGGCCGCCGAGCTGCGCGCGGGCGAGGATCTCGTCTGCCGCTCGATCGCCCTGTGCGTGGAGGAGGTTCCCGCGGGGCTGCCTGGTGTCGGGGCGGCGCCCGCGGGGACGCCCGGGGCGGCGGCGGACGGCCCCGAGGGGCAGGTCGGCGGGGAGACGGAGGCGGATATGTGGGAGAGGGCGCTGCCGGGGCCGGACGCGGGCACCCCTGTGCGCTTCGCCCTCGGCGAGGCGGAGCCGCTGGGCTTCGCCGGGAGCTCGATGGAGATGCGCTGGCTGGACGACCCCTCGGCGCTCGGCCCCGCCCGCGTGTGGATGCGGCTGCGCCACCCGCTCGTGCCGGGTGAGCCCGTCAGCCCGCTGGCCGCGCTCGCCGCCGTGGCGGACTTCGGCAACGGCGTCAGCGCGCGGCTACCGTTCGCCGACTTCCTGTTCATCAACGCCGACCTCACGATCCACCTGCACCGAGCGCCGCGCGGGGAGTGGTTCGGGATCGACGCCCGCACCGTCCTGTCCACCGGCGGCACCGGCCTTGCGGAAAGCGTGCTGCACGACGTCCACGGGCCGGTCGGCCGGGGCTTCCAGACGCTCGTGGTGGGACCGCGCTGAAGGCCCTCAGCGCACGATCACGCCGCCGAGCGCCTGATCGATCGCGGCGAGGGTCTCGGGGCTGAGCACGATGCCCGAGGCGGAGGCGTTGGCGTGCACCTGCTCCGGGCGACTGGCCCCGACGATCGCCGAGGCGACGTTCGCCTGGCGCAGGACCCACGCGAGGGCCATCTGGACCATCGTCAGACCGGCCCCGGCGGCGATCGGCTCGAGGCGCTGGACGGCCTGCAGGACGTCCGACTCGATCAGCCGGGAGATGAAGCCGCCCATGCTCTCGCTCGCGGCCCGGGAGTCGGCGGGGGGCGGCTCGCCCGGCCGGTACTTGCCGGTGAGCACCCCCTGGGCGAGTGGTGACCAGACGATCTGGGAGATGCCCTCCCGTTCGCACAGCGGGATGACCTCGGCCTCGGGGGCCCGCCACAGCATCGAGTACTGCGGCTGGCTCGAGACCCACCGCTCGACCCCCGGCAGCGAGAGGGACTCCTCGATCTTCTCCACCGGCCACTCGCTGAAGCCGATGTGCCTCGCCTTGCCCGCCCTCACCACCTCGGTGAGCGCGCCGATCGTCTCCGCGAGGGGCGTCCTGGAGTCGTAGCGGTGGCACTGGTAGAGATCGACGTGGTCGGTCCGCAGCCGCTGCAGGGAAGCGTCGATCTGCTTGTGTATCTGCTCGGCGGACAGCCCCCTGTCGGTGTCCGACATGGGGAAGTAGACCTTCGTGGCGAGCACGTAGGAGGAGCGCTCGCGCTTGGCCAGCGCCTCGCCGAGCAGCGTCTCGGCCGCCCCGCGGCCATACACGTTGGCGGTGTCGATGAAGTTGATACCCGCGTCGAAGGCCGCGTCGATGCACGCCCTCGCCTGCTCGCGCCCGACTCCCCCCGAGTAGGTCAGCCACGACCCGAGGCTGACCTCTGAGACCTCGATGCCGCTCGTGCCGAGCATGCGGTAGTTCATGATGCGCTCACCCTAGCCGAAGGGCCTACCGCCGACGGCCCGAGGCGAAGCTCTGGATCGGCGGTGCGACGGCGCGCATGCTCGACCCGACCTCGGCGCCGTCGGCGTCCTGCGCGCCCGGCCCCGAGGCCGGCAGGCGACGCACACGGGCGGCGGTCTCGGCCTCCTCGAGGCCACCCGGGAGGAAGCGCTCGAGCGGGGCGAGCTCCCGCACCAGCACGTTGATCACCGGTCGGATCTCCTCCGGGGGCTCGGGTGGCGCAGCGAAGGCCGGGGCTCCAGCGAGGTGGTCGGCGTGCAGGCGGGCGGGCGCCGTGGGCTCCTGGGTGCGCTCCAGACGGCCCCTGGCGAGCAGCAGCGGCTCCGTCCGCGCGAGCCGGCGATGGCGCTCATAGACCTTCTGGGGCACGATCAGGTTGATCGTCCCGAACTCGTCCTCGAACAGCAGGAACATCGTCCCGTTGGCCGTTCCCGGCCGCTGGCGGGCGATCACGAGGCCCGCCACCGCCACCTCCCCGCCGGAGGGCAGCCGGGCGAGCTGGGCGCTGGTGACGAGCATCGGCACCGTCAGGCGGCCTCGCAGTATCGCAAGCGCGTGGTCGCCGATCGTCACCCCGCTGGTCGAGTAGTCGGCGATCAGCCGCTGCCAGCGTCCGAGCCGACGCAGGCTCGGCGTCGGCGGCAGCTCCAGCCCCAGCGCGAGCTGGGTGCTCTCGTGGACCGGCCGGCAGGAGTCCTCGTGGGGGCTGCTGGGCGATCCGGCACGGCCGGCCGGCCGGCCGGTGGCGATGGCCGGGGCCGCCAGGCCCAGCTGCCACAGGGCCGATCGCCTGTCCCCACCGGCGAGCGGCGCGAGGAGGCCGTCGCAGGCGCCCGACCAGGCCAGCTGCTCGAGCGTCCTGCGCCCCATCCCCACGCGCCCGGCGAGATCGCCGAGGCTGTGGAATGGTCCGCCCATGGCGCGCTCGGCCACCAGCGCATGAGCCTCCTCGGCCGGGATGTCCTTGACGTAGCCGAGACCCAGACGCACCCCTCCCTCCTGCACCGTGCACTGCACCTGCGAGGCGTTCACGTCGATCTTCCGTATCGCGACCCCCCGGGCATGCGCCTCGTGGACGAGGCTGTCCGGAGCGTAGAAGCCCATCGGCTGCTCGTTCAGCAGAGAGCACAGGAACTCGGCGCCGTAGTGGACCCGCAGCCATGTCGACTGGTAGGCGAGCAGGCCGAAGGCGGCGCTGTGGGCCTTGGGGAAGCCGAAGCCGGCAAAGCCCTCGACCATGCTCCACACCCGCTCCGCCGTCCGCTCGTCCGCTTCGGAGTGGCGCAGCGCCCCCTCGATGAAGCGCTCGCGCTGACCGGCGAGCAGCTCGTGGGAGCGCTTGCGGCTCATCGCCCGGCGCAGCCCATCGGCCTCTCCGGGGCTGAAGCCGGCGAACGCTTCCGCTACCTGCATCACCTGATCCTGGAAGATGATCGTGCCGAGAGTCTCCCTCAGGACCTCCTCCAGCACGGGGTGCTCGTAGGGGATCTCATAGGAGGGGTCTTCGCGCAGACGCCGGCGGCGTTCGATGTAGGGATTGATCGCCCCGCCCTGGATCGGACCGGGACGGACGATCGCGACCTGGATGGTCAGATCCTCGAGGTTCATCGGCCGGGTGCGCAGAAGTGACTGCATCTGGGCGCGGCTCTCGATCTGGAAGACGCCGACCGTGTCGGCCGCCCGGATCGCCCTGAAGGTCAGGGGGTCGTCGTAGGGGATACGGGAGAGATCTATGCGCCTGCCGTGCACGCGCGCGATCTCCTCCACGCAGCGCTCCACCGCCGAGAGCATCCCCAGACCCAGCAGGTCCATCTTCAGGAAGCCCGCGTCCGCGCACGAGTCCTTGTCCCACTGGACCATCTGCCTGCCCTCCATCGCGGCGGGCACGACCGGACAGCAGTCGATCAGCGGCCTGGTCGCGACGATCATCCCGCCGGGGTGCTGGGAGAGGTGGCGGGGCAGCCCGTAGGCCTGCTCGACCAGGTATGCCAGCCAGCGCCAGCGATCGGACGAGGTCCCCGCTGCGCCCCCGGGCCGCTGCGCCTCGTCGGCGAGGACCTCGTGCCCCGAGCCGCGGCCGTGGCCGTCAGAGCTCCGGGCCATCCGCTCGATCTCACCGGCGGGCAGGCCGAGGACCTTCCCCAGCTCGCGGATCGCCCCCCGCGCGCGGAACGTGGGAAAGGCCGCCACCAGCGCCGCTCGGTCGCGTCCGTAGCGCTCGTGCACACGCGGGATCAGCCGCTCGCGGATGTCCCGTGGGAAGTCGAGGTCGATGTCGGGCAGCCCGTGGAGGTCCTCGTGCAGGAAGCGCCCGAGTGCCAGCCTGTTCGCGATCGGGTCGATGTGGGAGAGCCCCGTCAGGTAGCACACCAGCGAGGAGACCGAGGACCCTCGACCGCGCCCGGGCGCGAGCAGGGCGCGCACCGAGTCCGGCCCGCGGATCTCCAGGGCCACCTCACGGGCGAGCTCGAGCATGTCGTGGTGGAGCAGGAAGAAGCCGGCCAACCCCAGCCGGTCGATCACCCTCAGCTCCTGCTCCAGCCGTCCCGGGGCCTCCTCGTGGGATCCGTAGCGCTCCTCCAGCCGCCCCCGGCAGAGCTCTGCCAGGCGGCGCGAGGCGCTCTCATCCTCGGCGCCCGGGTAGCGATAGCCGAGATCCGTCCGCAGGTCGAAGGTCAGCCGCTCGGCCAGCAGCACGGTCTCGCGGACGGCCTCCGGATGGTCGGCGAAGCGGCTGGCCATCGCTTGCGGCGAGCTCATCACGTGGCTGTGATTGCCTCGGCGCAGGGGCTCGGAGGCATCGAGCGTGGTGTGGTGGCGGAGGGCCACGAATGCGTCCTGCAGCTCAGCCCTCGCCGGCGAGTGGGCATGGACGTCGCCGCTGGCGATGCACCTCACCCCCAACCCTCGGGCGAGCGCTCCCAGCGCGCGGTTGCGGGCGCGGTCGTGGCGGGCGTATGGACGCTGCAGCTCGACGTAGAGATCCTCCGGGCCGAATGCGTCCAGCAGGCGGCGGACGATGGGCTCGTCGCGGACGCCGCCCCCGACGGCGGATCGACCGGCGCAGCCGGTCAGGCAGACGAGCCCCTCGGCGTGGTCGATCACCGTCTGCAGGTCCACCGACGGCTCACCCTGCTCCCGGCGGATGGAGCCCGTGCGGGTATGGGCGTGGGCGAGGGTGATGATCCGGCAGAGATTGCTCCAGCCCTGCACGTCGCGCACGAGCAGAGTGATGTGGCGGGTGCCCTGCCCGTCCGTGCCGGGGGCGAGGAGGTCGACCTCCGCCCCGTGGATCGCCCTCACCCCGTGGTCTGCGGCGATCTGGGCCAGCTCCATCGAGCCGGAGACGGAGTTGTGATCGGTCAGGGCGAGCGCCCCGTAGCCGAGCTCGCCGGCGCGGCGGGCCAGCTCCTCGGGCAGCGAGACGCCGTCCAGGAAGGAAAACGCCGAGTGGCAGTGCAGCTCCGCGTAGGGGGGGGTCGGCCCGGTCATCGGCGAGGGTCTAGGACCCCTGGACGAACCAGCCGCCCGCCCGGCCGCGGCCGGCGGCGGTGAGGTCGTGGAAGACCACCACGTTGCGCCCCCGCTCCCCCACGAGCTCCCAGTAGCGGCGGCGCAGCGGCTCGGCGGTCCACCAGCGATCCTCCACCAGCCAGGACTCCCGCAGCGAGGAGATCGCTTCGCCGTTCACCTCCGCCGGGAAGCTCTCGCCCCAGCGCACGAGGGCTGGTCGGGGGGGATTCACGGTTCGTGCCAAGGCGGGTGACGGGGTCCGGAGGACAGGACGATCTCAAGACGGTCCATCCGGGATCGGAGCGAGCACCACCCGTCGCTCGGGCACCCGCGAGTCGGGGTCCACGAGGACGGGGCGCAGCGCCGCATCCGTACCGGCCACCATGCGCATCTGGGCCACCGCCTCTCGCAGGCGGGCCGCACGGGCGGAGCGGCTCTGGTCGAGCAGCGTCCCCTGCTCGTTCGCCGGGGGGCCGAAGCGCTCGACGGTCAGCGCCAGGGCGACGGCGGGGGCGGGGAGCAGCGGCAGGCGCACCGACAGCGCCAGCCGGATGCGCTCGGGATCGCTGAGCGCCTGGCGAAAGACCACGTGCTCGCGCCAGCCGCCGCCGGCGATCAGGGGCGCGGAGATGCTCACCGCGCGCAGCGTGCGACCGCGGCGCTGGGGACACGCCAGCAGCCGGTCCACCAGCACGCCCAGCACCCGGCCGAGCGCCGCGCCGGAGCTCGCGTCGCCCAACTCCATCGACTGCTCCAGGCGCTCCTGCGGGAGGCGTGCCCGCAGCGGGCTGTCCTGTCCGCAGGCCAGTCCGTGGGCGAGCGCTCCCGCCGCCCCGAAGCGATCGGCGAGCGCCGCCCGTCCCAGCCTCTCGAGCTCTCCGAGCGTGCGCACGCCGAGGCGGCCGAGCGGCTCCAGCAGCGCAGCGGTCTCCTCCCTGAAGCCGAGCAGATCGATCGGCCGGCCTGCGAGCCAGCGGCGGGCGTCCCCGCCGTCCAGCAGGAGCCCCCGGCGCGAGCTTGCCGCCAGAGCGCCCGCCAGAGCGCAGAAGCGCGTCGGTCCGCCACCCACACGGGCCGGGCGGGCGAGGGCACGACGGGCGGCGGCGATCGTCGCCTCGCGAGAGCCGTGCATGCTCCCCAGTCCGTCGGCCTCGAAGTAGGCGAGCCCGGGGCGGGCCGGCTCGACGGCGGCGCCGATCGACTCCAGGGAGCGGATCGAGTCCTCCCAGGCCTCGGCCACCCTGACCGGGTCGGGGGGCACGAGGACGAGCTCGGGACAGCGGGCGAGGGCCTCGCCCAGGGCCATCCCACGGACCACGCCGCAGGCCTCGGCGGCTCCCGAGACCTCCCCCACGCGCTGTTCGGCGCCGAGGAGCGGAGCCACCGCCAGCGCACGCCCCGCCAGCGCCTGTGGTCCTCCGGCGGCTACCACGAGCTCGAAGCGGGGCAGGTACACACACACGTCCATACGAACATATGTTCGCATATGGCCGTGGGGAAGGTCAATCCATCGTCAGCGGCCCCTCGGCCGATCCGCTCAGGAATTGGCGCACGAACGGGTTCTCCGAGCTGAACATCCTCTCCGCATCGCCCGCTTCGACGATCCGTCCCCGCCACAGCAGCGCGATGTACTCGCCGATCCGTCGCGCCGAGGCGATGTCGTGGGTCACCACGAGGTAGGTGCCATGGTGGATCGCGTGCATCTCCTGGATCAGCTCGCACAGGAGGGCCGTGCGCACGGGATCGAGGCCGGAGTCGGGCTCGTCGAAGATCACGATGTCGGGCTCCATCACCAGCGCCCGGGCGAACCCTGCCCGCTTGCGCATGCCGCCGGAGAGCTGCGAGGGCGCGTCGTCCATCGCTTCCGCAAGCCCCACATCCGTCAGCCGCTCGGTGACGCGTTTGGCGATCTGCACCTCGGGCAGGTCGGTGTGCTGGCGCAGGGGAAAGGCGACGTTATCGAACACCGACATCGATCCGAACAGGGCGCCGTCCTGGAAGAGCACTCCGATTTTGCGCCTCAGCGCGAGCAGGTCCGGCATCGTCAGGCTCGGGACGGACTGCCCGTCCACGATGACGTCGCCCGAGTCGGGGAACATCAGCCCGATCACGTGCTTGATGAGCACGCTCTTGCCGGTGCCGGAGGGCCCGAGCACGACCGTGATGGTGTCGTCGGGGAACGCCACGTTGAGCCCGTTGAGCACGGGCACGCCGCCGAGGCGCTTGTGCACGTCGACGCAGCGGATCGACCAGTTGCCGGAGTCCGGATCGCCGGAGAGTTCGAGCTCGTCCGAGTGGTACTCGAAGTGGTCGTCGGTCATCACTTCCCTCCGTAGACGACGTGTGGGAACTGGCTCGTCAGGCCGTTGAAGCTGAACGGGCCCTGCTGTCTGCACGGGGGCGCCAGCACCGAGTTTACGTTGCCCGGGTTCGGCGTCGCGGTGATCCCGTTCGGCGCCGCGGGCGAGTTTGCGACACCGAACTTTATGATCTGTTCGATGATGTTCGCCGGGACCGTCGGGCTGGCGGGCCCGTTGACCGCCGGGGCCGAGTCGGCGCAGGTGCTGCTGCTGAACACCGGCAGGGCGTTCGCGAGTTCGGTGAGCACGCCCGGGTGCTGATAGGGGTTGGAGCGGTCGGTGCCGACCCGGTTCGGGTAGATCGCGAGGCTCTCCGGGCTGAGCACGGCCATCGTCGTCAGGTAGTGCAGCTTGGGGCCTTTTCCGTTGGTGTTGGAGTCGGTGCCGGCGCCCTGGGAGGCGGCGGTGAGGTTGGCGAAGAAGGCCTGCACCTCGCGCACGTATTCGCCGGTGAACGCGAGGAACGGATCGAGGTTGTGGAGAACCGGGATGATGTTTTCGAATACGGGGACCGTCAGGTTGAGGTTCGTCTGGAGGTACGGCAGGCCGGTCACGCCCGCCTTCGTCAGCGGCCCGAGCGCGGTCTGGAAGGTGTCGAATTCGGGGGTGAACGGCTTGGCGGCGTCGAGCGTCGCCGAGAGCTGGCGCTGGGTCTCCTGGAATTCGTGCAGGTAGGGGGTTGCGACGGTGGCGAACGCGTCGAGTTCCTTCAGCGCGACGATCGAGTTGTGCTGGAAGGCGTGCAGGATTTCGAAGGCTTCGGCGAACTCACGGCTGCTTTCGGCGGCGGCGTGGAAGGTGCGTTCGCCGTTGACGATCAGGCCTTCGAGCTGGTGGTCGCGGCTGGCGAGGGCGTCGAACACGACGCCGGTGTTGCGCACGAGGGCGTGGACGGCACCTTCCTGGGAGGCGAGGATGCTCGTCAGCCTGTTGGCGTGTTCGACGAACGGTTCGAGCTGGGTGAAGGAGGAGTTGATCCCTTCCCCACGTCCTTCGATGCCTTCGGCGACCGACTGCTGCCAGACCTGGAAGGCCCGCCGCGTCCTCGGGTCGAAGGCCGCAAGGATGTCATCGAGGGTGACCGACGGTTCCACCTGGCTGATCGGGAGCTGGGCCCCGTCGCCGAGGTAGGGGCCCCGCTGGGCCTCGGGGATGAGTTGCACGTAGGTCTCGCCCAGGAGCGTCTTCTGGCGCAGGATCGCGTGCGTGTTGGCGCGTATCGGCGCGTACTCGCTGGACAGTTCGACGGTCGCCAGCGTGCGCCCTTCCCCGCCGTGCTTCAGCACGACCACGTGGCCGACGTCGACCCCGCTGATGCGCACGTCGGACTCTTCGGCGAGCGCGAGGGAGCGGGGGAACGAGACGGTGAAGCGGTAGCCCTTCGGCTTCAGGGGCAGCGGACCCCCGAAGGACTCCCACAGGAACAGCAGCAGCCCGAAGCAGCTGAGCACGAACAGGATGATCACGAGGATGTTCCCGAGGGTGGGGGCGCGCTTCTGCATCTCAGGCCCCCCCTCCCTTGCCGCCCTTGGGGTGGACTCCGGCGCGCTGAACGCCCGCGAAGGGCTGCACTTCGAGGCTCGAGAAGAGCCCCACCTGCGGGGAGGGCTTGGCGGGGACTCGTGCGATGCTCGCACCGGCGCCGAGGATCCCCTCGCTCTGGCATTCGGCCTTTGTCGGCGGTCTGAGCAGGCCCACGAGCAGGTTGACCGTCGGGTTCACGGCCGAGGCGCCTTTCAGGATCGGAAGGACTTCGCAGTTGAAGTAGATGAGGCTGCGGCCGAGCGGCCCGTGGGCGTCGGCGGTGCTGATCACGCTGTTGAGGTTGTGGTT
>DATFZP010000082.1:0-2251 GCA_035314405.1 Solirubrobacteraceae bacterium
TGGCCCTGTTCGGGGTCGAAGCGGACGAGCAGGATCGTGTCGCTGTGGGGAGAGGCGTCCCGTTCTTCTGCGTTCCTGGAGGCTGCCCGCCGGTCCGAGCCGAGGATCAGGAAGGTCTGGGGTCCTCCTCCGTATTCGAGCGTGACGAGGCCCTTCGGCGCTTTGATCTCGCTGAGCGCCGGGAACACCTCGGCGGCGATCCCCCCGACGGTGTTGAGCGTGAGCGTCGCGGTGGCGCCTGCGCTCAGGACGACGATCAGGAAACCGCCGAGAAGGAACCGTCTCCCGATGCTCGAGCGCTGTGACGGGGCGTCGTCGTGCATGGGTGTCGGGAGGGAGGTTGCCCAGCGGCGGTACGGGAAACGACCCACCGCCCCGGCGACCTGCTCCGATGCCAAGCGTAGCGGGCCGATCGGCGCCCAAACGCCGGTATCGGGGGTACGCTCGCTTGCGTGCTCAGCCCACGAAACCGCGAGCTGCTCGGCCTGCTGCCCTCGGCGCTGCTGGTCATCGCCGGGTTCACGGCGATCTTCATCCAGGCGGAGAACAACGCCCCGGGCGCCTCCACCAACCTCACCCTCAACCACGCCTCGAGCGTCTCTCTGACCTACGGCGCGATCTTCCTCGGGCTCTGCCTGGCGGCCCACCTCGTGATCCGCTTCGCCCTCCCGAACGCCGACCCCTACCTGTTCCCGCTCGTCGCCGTGCTGTCGAGCATCGGGATCGTGATGATCTACCGCATCGACCCCGTGCTCGCCCGCCAGCAGGCGCTGTGGATGGTCGTCGGTCTCGCGCTGTTCGCCGTGACGATCCTCGCACTGCGCCGGCGGGGGGTGGGGGTGCTCGCGCGCTATGCCTACACGATCGCCGCGGTGGGCATCGGGCTGACGTTCCTGCCCCGCCTGCCGGGCATCGGCGAACAGGTCAACGGGGCCTACCTCGCGATCCACATTGGCCGGCTCTCGTTCCAGCCCGCGGAGTTCGCGAAGGTGGCGATCGTGATCTTCCTCGCCAGCTATCTGCGCGACAACCGCCAGATACTCGTGACCGCCGGCCGCCGCGTCCTCGGCGTGACGATCCCCCCGATGAAGCAGTTCGGCCCGATGCTGATCGTGTGGGGCGCGGCGATGGTCACGCTGCTGGTGACGCGTGAGCTCGGCACCTCGCTGATGTTCTACGGCGCGTTCCTCGCGCTGCTGTACGTGGCGACCGGTCGCTTCTCCTTCCCCCTGATCGGCCTCGTCCTGTTCGCCCTCGGGGCGTGGTACCTCTCGCGCCACGTCGCTCACGTGCAGGACCGGGTGCTCGCGTGGGAACGCCCCTTCGACCCCTCCCTCTACCATCGCCAGTCGGGAGGCAGCTACCAGCTGGCCCAGTCGCTGTTCGCGCAGGCCGACGGCGGGCTGTTCGGCACCGGCTTCGACCGCTCGCTGCTGCGCGTCGGCCCGCACGGTCAACCGATCCTGCCGGTCCCCGAAAGCGACATGATCTACGCGGTCATCGTCAACGAGCTCGGCCTCGTCGGCGCGGCGGCGCTGCTGGGCGTATACCTGCTGCTCGTCGCGCGCGGGCTGAAGACGGCGGTGCTCGCGCGCGACTCGTTCTCGAAGCTGCTCGCGACCGGGCTCTCGTTCGTGCTCGCGCTGCAGGTGTTCGTGATCGTCGGCGGCGTCACGCGCGTGATCCCGCTGACCGGCGTGACGCTGCCGTTCGTCGCCTACGGGGGATCCTCCGTGGTGATGAACTTCGTGCTGGCGGCGCTGCTGCTGGTGGTCTCCGACCGTGCGCGGCGCCCGTATGTCGCTCCCAAGCGCTCCTGACGGGCGCGCTTCGCCCGCACCCGAAGGGCCCAGGGGCAGGTGAGCCCGGGACGCCGTCGAAGACACTGCGGAGATGTCGAGCACGACCACAGCCGACGTCACCCCGCGCCTGTTCCTGGACCGGCCGGCCGCGGTGGACGCCGGCGTGCGCAGCGGTGTTGACGCGCGCGCGCTGAACGCGGGGCTCTGCTCGCCAGCGGGGCTGCACAGGCGCCCGTGGCTGGCGCGCCTACGTCGCGCAGTGGACGGCGGGCTGTTCGTGCTGCACTTCCAGCCGATCGTCGCGCTCAGCGATCGCCGCGTGTCCCATCACGAGGCGCTGCTGCGCCTCGCCGACGAGCCGGACGGCAGCCTCGTCGCGCCCGGGCGCTTCCTGCCCGCCGCCGAGCGCTACGGGCTGATCCGCGACATCGACCGCATGGTGATCGACC
>DATFZP010000083.1:0-2699 GCA_035314405.1 Solirubrobacteraceae bacterium
CCGACCGCGGCGTGTTCATGATCTCCGTCGCCGCGGAGCTGGCGAACATGCACCCCCAGACGCTCAGGATGTACGAGGCTCGTGGGCTGATCGCGCCGCAACGCTCCCCCAAGGGAACGCGCCTGTACTCCCAGGAGGACGTCGAGAAGCTCAGGCGCATCCAGGGCATGACGGCCGAGCTCGGGCTGAACCTCGCCGGCGTGCAGCGGGTGCTGCGCCTGGAGGAGGAGATCGAAGGCATGCAGGCGCGGATCGAGGAGATCGAGCTCGAAGCGCTCGAGGCCCAGGTGAGCCTGTCCCGGGAGATCGAGGAGCTGCGCCGCTCCTTCCGGGCCGAGCTGGCCGTGCCCTACCGGGGCGGCCGCGCCCTCGTGCGTGTCGCCGACGCCCAATCACCGTTCAGCGAACTCCCGAAAAGGAACTAGACGATGCAGGCTGACCGCTTCACCATCAAGTCCCAGGAGGCGCTCGCCGCCGCCGGCAGACTCGCCGCCGAGCGTGGCAACCCCCAGGTCACACCACTTCACCTGCTGTCCGTGCTCCTCGGCGAGCCACCACGCCCCGCGGGCGGAGGAGCTGCCGCGAGCGCGGATGCCCCGGGTGGGGTCGTGCTGCCGGTGCTGTCGAAGCTGGGCGTCGACGTCGGGGCCCTGCGCGCCGCTGTCGAGCGGGGGCTCTCGGACCTCCCGGTGGTCGGCGAGGGCTCCTCGCCCGACGCCCTCGCCCAGCCGGGCTCCGAGCTCGTCTCGGTGCTGCGCTCGGCGGAGCGGGAAGCGGGCAAGCTCTCCGACCAGTACGTCTCGACAGAGCACCTGCTCGTGGCGCTGGCCACCGAGAAGGGACCCTCCGCCGACGCTCTCGCCGGCGTCGGGGCGACTCCCGAGAGGCTGCTGCAGGCGCTCGCAGACGTGCGTGGCTCCCATCGCGTGACAGACCAGTCCCCCGAGGAGAAGTACGAGGCGCTCGAACGCTTCGGCCAGGACCTCACGGAGGCCGCCGAGCAGGGGAAGCTCGACCCGGTCATCGGCCGGGACGAGGAGATCCGGCGGGTGATCCAGGTGCTCTCCCGGCGCACGAAGAACAATCCCGTGCTGATCGGAGAGCCGGGGGTCGGCAAGACCGCGATCGTCGAGGGGCTCGCCCAGCGGATCGTCTCCGGGGACGTCCCCGAGTCGCTGCGCGACCGGCGGGTGATCGCGCTGGACATCGGCGCCCTGATCGCCGGTGCGAAGTACCGAGGCGAGTTCGAGGATCGCCTGAAGTCGGTGCTGGGCGAGGTCTCCGAGGCGCAGGGCACCGTGATCCTCTTCCTCGACGAGCTCCACACGATCGTCGGGGCAGGCGCCGCCGAAGGGGCCGTCGACGCGGCCAACCTGCTCAAGCCGATGCTCGCCCGGGGCGAACTGCGCTGCGTCGGGGCGACCACCCTCGACGAGTACCGCAAGCACATCGAGAAGGACGCCGCGCTGGAGCGCCGCTTCCAGCCGGTGATGGTCGGCGAGCCGTCGGTGGCCGACACGATCGCGATCCTGAGGGGGCTCAAGGAGCGCTACGAGGTGCACCACGGGGTCCGCATCCAGGACAACGCCCTGATCGCCGCCGCCACGCTCTCGGACCGCTACATCGCCGACCGCTTCCTGCCCGACAAGGCGATCGACCTGATCGACGAGGCGGCGTCGAGGCTGCGCATCGAGATCGACTCGCTGCCGACTGAGATCGACGAGGTCGACAGACGGGTGATGCAGCTGGAGATCGAGCTGACCTCGCTGCAGAAGGAGAGCGATGAGGCGTCCGCCGACCGCCGCGATGCGATCGAGCGGGAGCTGGCCGAGCTGCGGGAACGCTCCGCCGCGATGAAGGCCCAGTGGCAGAGCGAGAAGCAGGCGATCCAGGGCATCTCGGAGCTCAAGGAACAGCTCGAGCAGGCTCGCGTCGAGGCCGAGCGGGCACAGCGGGAAGCCGATCTCGAGCGGGCCTCGAAACTGCTCTACCAGGACATCCCGGAGCTCGAACGCGAGCTCGCCGATCGCGAATCCAGCGAGGACGGGCGCGAGGACGGCGGGAGCCCGGTGTTCCTCAAAGAGGAGGTCGACGCCGACGACGTCGCGGAGGTCGTCGCGCGCTGGACGGGGATCCCCGTCAACCGGCTGCTCGAGGGCGAAACGGAGAAGCTGATCCACATGGAGGACCGCCTCCATGAACGGGTCATCGGACAGGACGAGGCGATCGAGGCGGTCGCGACCGCACTGCGACGTTCTCGCGCCGGGCTGCAGGATCCGAATCGTCCGATCGGCTCCTTCCTGTTCCTCGGCCCCACCGGGGTCGGAAAGACCGAGCTCGCCCGCGCCCTCGCCGAGTTCATGTTCGACTCTCAGGACGCGATGATCCGGATCGACATGTCGGAGTACATGGAGAAGCACTCGGTCTCCCGCCTCGTCGGTGCGCCACCCGGTTATGTGGGCTACGAAGAGGGCGGCCAGCTGACCGAGGCGGTCCGCCGGCGTCCGTACTCGGTGGTTCTCCTCGACGAGATCGAGAAGGCTCACCCGGACGTGTTCAACACGCTGCTGCAGGTGATGGACGACGGACGACTCACCGATGGTCAGGGGCGGACGGTCGACTTCAAGAACACGGTGCTGATCATGACCTCGAACATCCCCGTCCGGGCCGGAGCCGGCGATACGGAGATCCGCGGCGCG
>DATFZP010000084.1:0-4496 GCA_035314405.1 Solirubrobacteraceae bacterium
GGACACGGCGTTCCTCGCGACGATGGCTGGTGCGATCGCCCGGCTCGGGGTGGATCGCGCGCTGATCGTCTCCAGCGAGGACGGCCTCGACGAGGTCTCCGCGACTGCTCCCACGAGCATCGTGGAGGTCAACGGCGAGGAGCTCAGCGAATACGTCCTCGACCCTCTGGAGGTGGGCATCCGGCCGACCACCGGCACGGGCGCGGGCGGACCGGGAGGCGACCCGCAGCAGAACGCGGCCGTCACGCTAGCGATCCTCCGCGGCGAGCACCCCCCGGGGGAGGAGCTCGCGGTGATCAACGCCGGCGCCGCCATCTACACCGCCGGCCGTGCGGAGACGATCTCCGAAGGCGTCCGCGAGGCGCAGCTGGCGCTCGCCGACGGCAGCGCCGCCGCCGCGCTCGAGAGCTACCTGCAGGCCAGCCTCAGGCACGCCCCTCAGGAGGCCGCCCGATGAGCGCCGTCCGTCCCACGGTGCTCGAGCGCATCCTCCGGGAAACCCGCGCCGAGGTCGACCGTCGCCGCCGCGAGCGACCGCTCGGGCCGCCTGCCCCCTCGGGGGCTGCGGACGGGCGTCCCTTCCGCGACGCCCTGCTCACGCCGGGCATCGGGGTGATCGCGGAGTTCAAGCGCAGGTCGCCGTCCGCCGGCGAGCTGCACGAGGCTCCGGCGCTGGCCGCGATCCTCGCCGCCTACCAGCGCGGAGGGGCGGTCGCGGCGTCGGTGCTGACGGAGGGACCGAACTTCGGGGGGGCGCTCGCCGATCTGACCGCGGCCCGGGAAGCCTGCGAGCTGCCCCTGCTCCGCAAGGACTTCATCCTCGATCGCTACCAGCTGTATGAGGCGAGGGCGTCCGGGGCCGACGCAGTGCTGCTGATCGCGGCCGCGCTGCAGCGGGAGGAGCTGTCCCGTCTGCACTCCGAGGCCCGGTCGATCGGCCTCGACGTGCTCGTCGAGGTCCACGACAGCGGCGAGCTCGACTCGGCGCTGGCCGTGGGGGCGGACATCGTGGGTGTCAACAACCGCGACCTGCGGGACTTCACGGTCGACCTCGACCGGACCGAGCGCCTGCTCTCTCAGATCCCCGACGACGTCATCGTCGTCTCCGAGTCGGGCATCGCCGGCGCCGAGCAGGTGCGGCGCCTGGGTGACCGCGGCGTCCACGCGGTGCTGGTCGGGGAGGCGCTGATGCGCGCTGAGGATCCCGCCGCGGCCGTGGCGGCTCTGACGGGCGCCGCGCATCCTCCGACGGTGCTTTAGATCCCCTTGATAGCGACCGATCATCCTCTCGGGAGATGAACCGCTCATTCCTGATCCCCTTCCTCTCGGCCCTGATCGGCGGGGCCGTCGTCGCCGCCGCCGTCGCGGCATTCGGCGGGCTCGGCGAAAGCCAGAAGACCACCGTCACCACCGTGCAGGCGCTCCCGGCCGCGCCGTCGAACGCCTCCGTGCTGCAGGGCGGAGGGCTCACGCCGCACGAAATCTACGTTCGCGACGCACCCGGCGTCGCGTTCGTCACCTCCACGATCGTCCAGAAAAGCGAATCCCCCTTCAACCTCCTCGGCGGACAGGAAACCCAGCGCCAGGGCGAGGCGACCGGCTCGGGCATCGTGATCGACGGCAACGGCACGATCCTCACCAACTATCACGTGGTGGAGAACGCGATCAAGGTGACCGTGAGCTTCGAAAAGGGCAAGACCGTGGAAGCCCAGGTAGTCGGCAAGGACCCGTCCAACGACCTCGCCGTGCTGCGCATCCACCCCGACGGGGTGTCCCTCCACCCGCTCACCCTCGGCGACTCCAACACTGCTCAGGTTGGCGACCCGGTGTACGCGATCGGCAACCCGTTCGACCTCGAACGCACTCTCACGACAGGCGTCGTCTCTGCACTCCAGCGGTCCATCACGGCCCCCAACGGCTTCAGCATCAACAACGTCCTGCAGACCGACGCCCCGATCAACCCCGGCAACTCGGGCGGCCCGCTGCTCGACTCCCTCGGCCGCGTGATCGGGATCAACTCCCAGATCGAGACCGGCGGAAGCGGCGGCAGCGTCGGGATCGGGTTCGCGGTGCCGATCAACAAGGCCAAGTCGGAGATCAGCCGGCTCGAGAAGGGCGGCACGGTCACGGGCGCCTACCTCGGCGTCACCACCCTGACGATCGACGGCTCACTCTCCGCCCTGAACCTTCCCGTCAAGAGCGGCGCTCTGGTCCAGTCGGTGCAACCCCGAACCGGCGCCGCGAAGGCCGGGATCCGCGGTGGCACCATCACCACCGAAAACGGTCAGGTCGCCGTCGGCGGCGACATCATCGTGTCCGTGGACGGCAAGCCGATCACCAGCTCCGAAGAACTCGAGGCGGCGATCGGAAGCAAGAGCCCGGGCAACACGATCAGCGTCGGCCTGCTGCGCGCCAACGGACAGGGAGGCTACGAGCACAAGACCGTGTCGGTCACCCTCGGCCCCCGGCCCAACTCGATCCCCAACCCCAACACGCCTGAAGGCTAGAGCGAACCCCGACCGGCTGCCCGCTACCGTTGGGGCATGCCTGCGACGTTCCCCAGGGCAGGGCTCCCCGACCCGGCTCCCTCGCCCGGTGCCTCCGGGCCCGGCCCCGTCGATCGCGCGAGAACGAGGGTGAAGATCTGCGGCGTGACGAACCTCGCCGACGCCCAGCTGGCCGTCGATATGGGGGCGTGGGCGCTCGGCATGATCTTCTACGAGGGCAGTCCCCGGCAGTGCTCGCTCGAGCAGGCGCGGCGGATCGCGGCGGCACTGCGCCGCCGCGTGGAGCTGTGCGGGGTGTACGTCAACGCACCGCTGCAGGAGCTGGAGCGCGACTGCGAGGAACTCGGACTGAGCATCATCCAGCTGCATGGGGAGGAGGGCCCCTCCTTCTGCGCGGAGGCCCGGCGGCGGACGGGGGCGCGGGTGATCAAGGCGGCCCAGGTCTCCGGCCCCGGCGACGTCAGGGATCTGGAGCGCTTCCACGTCGACTTCCACCTGCTCGACGCCCGTCGCCGCACCCCCGAGCGGGCCGCCCTGCGGGGGGGCACCGGCGAGACCTTCGACTGGAGCCTGCTCGCGGCGCGGCGCTCGACCGTGCCGCTGATCCTCAGCGGAGGGCTGAGCCCCGCCAACGTCCACGCGGCGATCGCCGCCACCCACCCCTACGCCGTCGACACCGCGAGCGGAACCGAGATCGCCCCCGGGCGCAAGGACCCCGAGAAGCTGCGGGCGTTCTTCGCGGCCCTCTCGCCAACCGCGGGGTCCGGGCGCGGGATCGGCCCCCCGGCGTGAGCGTGAGCGCGCGCGAGGGCACGGTCGAGCACCGCTTCGGCCCCTATGGCGGGCAGTTCGTACCCGAGACGCTGATGCCCGCCCTGGCCGAGCTCGAGCAGGCGTGGCTGCAGGCCAGCTCCGACCCCGTCTACCGCAGCGAGCTCGCAGGCCTGCTGCACGACTTCGGGGGGCGCCCGACCCCCCTGTACCGGGCCAGGCGGCTGTCCGAGAGGGTGGGTCGGCCGGTCCTGCTCAAGCGGGAGGACCTCAACCACACCGGCTCCCACAAGCTCAACAACGCCCTCGGCCAGGTGCTCCTCGCCCGGCGGATGGGCAAGCGGCGGATCATCGCCGAGACCGGAGCCGGACAGCACGGGGTGGCGACCGCCACGGTGTGCGCGCTGCTGGGGATGGAGTGCGTGGTCTACATGGGCGTCGAGGACACCCGCAGGCAGCGCCCGAACGTCCAGCGCATGGAGCTGCTTGGGGCGACCGTGCGGCCGGTTGACGCCGGCGCCAGGACCCTCAAGGAGGCCACCTCCGAGGCGATCCGCGATTGGGTCACCAATGTCGAGAGCACCCACTACGTGATCGGGTCTGTCGTCGGCCCGGCTCCCTACCCGGCGATCGTGCGGGAACTGCAGCGGGTGATCGGCGAGGAGGCCCGCGCCCAGATCCTCGAGCGCGAGGGGAGGCTTCCCGCGCGGGTGGTCGCGTGTGTCGGCGGCGGCTCGAACGCCCTCGGCATGTTCGCCGCGTTCATCCCCGACGAGCAGGTCGAGCTGATAGGGGTGGAGGCGGGCGGCGAGGGCATCGACACCCCCCGTCACGGTGCGCCACTGACGGTGGGGGGCCGCGCCGGGATCCTGCACGGGTCCCGCTCGGCGGTGATGCAGGACGAGGAGGGGCAGATCGTCCAGGCTCACTCGGTGTCCGCGGGACTGGACTACCCGGGTGCAGGGCCCGAGCACGCTCACCTCCGCGACAGCGGTCGCGCCCGCTACGTGGCTGTGACCGATGAGCAGGCGCTCGCCGCCTTTCGCGTCCTCGCCCGCCTGGAGGGGATCATCCCGGCGCTGGAGACCGCCCACGCACTGGCCTGGATCCTCTCCGAGCCCGACGGTGAGCTCGACCTCGTATGCCTGTCCGGCCGCGGGGACAAGGACCTGGCCGAGGTGCTCGGGGGAAGCTCGCAGTGAGCACCGTTGAGATGAC
>DATFZP010000085.1:0-8279 GCA_035314405.1 Solirubrobacteraceae bacterium
CTCCTTGTGAGGGTCGAGCCAGGAGAGGTGCAGATGGGCGAGCACCCCCGATGGAAATCTCAGATAGCAGAAGACGACGTCCTCGACGGCCTCCCGTACGAACGAGGCGCCGTGGGCGATGCACTCCACCGGCTCTTCCCCGATCAGGTGCAGGGCGACCGAGACGTCGTGTGCGCCGAGGCTCCAGAGGGCGTTCTCGTCGGCCCTCAGCTTGCCCAGGTTCAGACGGTTGCCGTAGATGTAGTAGAGGCCACCGAGCTCTTCGCCGTCGATCAGCTCCTTCAGGCGGGCCACGGCGGGGTGATACTCGAGCAGGTGACCGACCATCAACGTCGTCCCCGCCCGCTGCGCGGCGGCGACGGCCCGTTCGGCGTCGAGGGCATTGGTCGCCAGAGGCTTCTCGACGAAGCAGTGCTTGCCGGCCTCGGCCACGGCGATCGCCAGCTCGGCGTGCGTTGGAACCGGGGTAGCGAGCACCACCGCGTCGAGCTCGGGATCTGCCAGCAGATCCCCCAGCTCGGCGGTCGTCTGAGCGGTCGGGAAGGCAGAGGCGAGCCTCTCCCTCGTGTGCTCCGAGGTGTCGCACAGCCACGTCAGCCTGCAGCCCGGGATCTCGGCGAGGTTGCGGGCGAGGTTGGGCCCCCAGTAGCCGAGGCCGACCACCCCGACCTCGATCGCCCGCTCTCCGCTCATGCGCCGCGGCCCGTGTGCAGGGAGCCGATCGCCTCCACGCACCTCTCGGCCGCGTGGCCGTCCCCGTAGAGGGGCTCCCGTCGCGCAGGCGGCTGTCGGCCGAGCGCCTCCAGCGCCAGCCGCGGATCGAGATCGGCGAGCGTGTTCCACCCCGTCTGGACCGTCTCCACCCACTCAGTGTTCGCCCGCAGGGTCACGCAGGGCACACCGGCAAGATACGCCTCCTTCTGGACGCCTCCGGAGTCCGTCAGCACCGCCCGGGACTGGCACAGCAGCGCGGTGAACTCGACGTAGCCGAGGGGCTCGGTGAGCCGCACCCCCTCCACCTGCTCCAGGCGCTCGAGCAGCCCGGCCTGCAGCAGGCGGCTGCGGGTTCGGGGGTGAAGCGGGATCAGCACGGCCTCCGGCAGCGCCTCGATCAGCTCCACCAGCGCCCGCAGGCGCGCGGGATCGTCGACGTTGCCGGCGCGATGGGCTGTCAGCAGAAGGTAGCGGCCGGGCTCCAGCCCGTAGGCCGCCGGGATCTCGCTGCGCTCGCGGGCGATCGGCTGCCATCGCAGCGCCACGTCGACCATCACGTCCCCCACGACCTCCACCCGGCCGGCCACCGACTCCCGCCGGAGGTTCTCCGCGGCCACCTCCGAGGAGCACAGCAGCAGCCCGGCGAGATGGTCGCTCAGCACGCGGTTGAGCTCCTCCGGCATCGTCCTGTCGAACGAGCGCATGCCGGCCTCGACGTGGACCACCTCGACGTTCGCCTGGGCGCCGGCCAGCCCTCCGGCGAGCGTCGAGTTGGTGTCCCCGTAGATCAGCGTCGCGTGCGGGCGCACCTCCGCCAGCAGCGGCTCGAGGGCGGCCAGCATCCGGGCCGTCTGGGAGGCGTTGCTGGCGCCGCCGATGCCCAGCTCGCGGTCGGGCCGGGCGAGCCCGAGCTCGCTGAAGAACACCTCCGAGAGGGAGTCGTCGTAGTGCTGTCCGGTGTGTACGAGGATCTCCTCGTGGCGTTCCCTGAGCGGCCCCGAGACGGCCGCGGCCTTGATGAACTGCGGCCGGTTGCCGACGACCGTGAGGATCCGCATGGGCCCACCCTATGCGCTCGCGCGCCCGCTCCCGGCTCCTGGCGGCCGGCGGGGCCCCGCTCCGGCGCTCCTCAGGCCGCCGCCGCGACGACGGAGGCCGACCAGTCGATCACCGAGGTGGGCCGCACGACGTGTCTGTTCAGGCCGAGGTCCTTCGGATCCAGGCCGAGGGCCAGTCCGACGAGCTGGGGCAGATGCAGGATCGGCATATCGAGCGACCGCCCGACCGCCGTTTCGGCGAGGGGCTGCTGGAGGTCGAGGTTCAGGTGGCACAGAGGGCAGGGGGTGACCAGGCAGTCGGCCTCGGCGTCGACGGCGTCCCCGAGGTGGCGGCCGGCCTGCTTGAGGGAGGCCTCCTTGTTCATCGTGATGATTGGGAAGCCGCAGCACTTGCGCATGCCGGCGTAGTCGATGACGGTGCCTCCGAGCGCCTCGATCACCTGGTGCAGATAGCCGTCGCGGGGGTGCTCCTGGTCGATCCCGAGGCGCTCGCGGGGGCGGACGATGTAGCAGCCGTAGAACGGGCCGACCCTGAGGTTGGCCAGCGGCCGGGTGACGCGTGAGCGCAGGCTGTCCAGGCCGATCTCCTCGACGAGCAGCCACAGGAAGTTCTTGTTCGTCAGCCCCTTCTCGTAGCTGAGGCCCTCCGCCGCGAGGGTGCTGTTCACGTGCGTGCGGTACTCGGCGTTGGCGTCGAGCCGCTGCTGGCACTCGCTCTGGGCGCCCTGGCACGTCGAGCAGATGTTCATCATCATCTCGGCCCCCTCGACCCGCTGGGCGAGCGCGAAGGTGCGTGCGTTGAGGGTGTCGGCGAGCTCCTGGTTGTGCTCGGCGATGACTCCCGCGCCGGTGCAGCAGGCGCGGTCGAGCTCGACCAGCTCGATGTCGAGCAGGGGGGCCACCTTGGCCATCGAGCCGTGCAGCTCCGGGGTGAAGCCGCGGCTCACGCAGCCGGGCCAGTAGGCGACCTTCATGTGTCAGCGCTCCCTTCCGGGCTCTCCGGCGCGGCGGGCGCCTGTCCGTCGTGCTCGGTGGTGGCCGTGGCTCCCGCCGTCGCCGCGGCCGGCGCTCCCTCCGCCTGCGGGCCCTCTTCATCCTCACCCACCACGTACAGGTTCAGCTCGTAGCGATCCTCCCGGCCGTCGACCTTCTCGTAGATGCCCTGCACGGCCTTGAGGTCTGCGCTCGGGATCTTGTGTGGTTTCAGGGCCCCCATCGGCGTGACCTTCCCCCGCACGAGCGCCCTGAGGATCGCCGGCAGCGAGCTGAGCATCTCTTTGGCGGCCGCCGGGTGGAACTTGCCGAACCAGGAGTTGCCCCCGTAGGAGCGGGGCAGCAGCTCCGCCTCCCACAGCAGCCCGTTGTCCTTCACGAGGCCCGCAAAGGCGGCCTCGTGACGCTCCCCGTTGTTGCGGTCGACGATGTGGAAGTCGGCGGTGGCCACCCGTCTCAAGCGCATGATCTGGCCCATCGGGTTGACGTCCTTCGGGCACGCCTCCACGCACTTGAAGCAGTGCGTGCAGTCGAATATCCCCTGGGGGTCCTGGGCCAGGTCGTTGAGGCGGGCGAAGTGCTGGTCGTCCCGAGGGTCTCCCACGAAGCGGTAGGCCTTGGCGAGGGCGGCCGGGCCGATGAAGCCCGGATCGACCTCCATCGCCAGACAGTCCGAGACGCAGGCCCCGCACTGGATGCAGGCCATCGTCTGGGTCACATCGACCATCGACTCCCGCGACACCAGGTACTCGCGCTCGGGCACCGGCTGCTTGGCCAGCAGCCACGGGGTCACCCGCTGGATCTTCTTCCAGTGAACGGCGTCCATGTCCACGATCAGGTCCTTGATCACGGGCATGTTCCCCATCGGCTCGATCTCGATCACACCACCGTCGGCGCCCTGCTTGGCCGCGTCGAGGTGGGTGTGGCAGGCGAGCGACGGTTCGCCGTTGACACGCACGCCGCAGGAGCCGCAGATCGCCTGCCGGCAGGAGCAGCGGATGCCGATCGACCCGTCGAAGCGGTCGCGCGCCTGGAGGATCGCCTCCAGCACCGAGCGGTGAGGCTCGAGCTCGACGGTGTGCTCGTCCCAGTAGGCGGCCTCGCCTGAGCCGGGGTCATACCGTCGCAGCCGGATGGTGAACTGCTCGGGGGGCCTGTCGTGGGTCTCGGCCATCAGCGGTGCTCCCGATCGTTGGCTTGTGGGGTTCCCGGGCGGGTGGGGTTGTGCTCGCACATGCGGGGCCTCATCAATATTTCCTCTCCTCCGGCTGCCACTGGGTGATGGTGACCGGGGAGTAGCTCACCTCGGGCCCGTCGTCGGAGAGCGTCACATCGATGTGCTTGAGCCACTCCTCGTCGTTGCGCTCCGGATAGTCGGTCCGGTACTGGGCGCCACGGGACTCCTTGCGCTCGAGCGCCGCCACGAGGGTCGTTTCGGCGCAGTCGAGGAGGAAGCCAAGCTCGAGCGCCCCCAGGACGTCCTGATTGAACACTGTTCCGCGATCGTCGATCCAGGCGCGGTCGGCTTCCTCACGCAGGCGCGCCACCGTCTCCAGCGCCGCCTGCAGCCCCGCCTCGTCGCGGAACACCGCCGCATGGCGGTTCATCGTCTCGCCGAGCTCGCCCTTGATCTCCGAGACCCGCCGACCCTCGTGGGGCCGGGCGATGATCGCTTCGATCATGGCGACGTCCTCCCGCAGCCGTGGCTTTGGATCGACGGTGGGCGCGGGCATGCTCATCGCCCGCTCGGCCGCGTGTTCCCCGGAGCGACGGCCGAAGATGAGCGTGTCGAGCAGGGAGTTGGCGCCGAGGCGGTTGCCGCCGTGGACGGAGACGCAGGCGACCTCCCCCGCGGCGTAGAGGCCCTCGATCGGGGTGCGTCCGTTGATGTCGGTCTTGACTCCCCCCATGATGTAGTGCTGGCCGGGGCGGATCATGATCGGTTCGCGGGTGATGTCGACCCCGGCGAAGTCCCGCCCCAGGTTGACGATCTCCCGGAGCGCCTCGAGCGTCCGCTTACGCGGGACGACGGTGACGTCGAGGTAGATGCCTGCCCCGTCGGGACCGACACCCCGGCCCTCGTCGATCTCGATCTGCTCGGCTCTGGAGACGACGTCGCGGGAGGCGAGCTCCATCTTGTTGGGTGCCGACTTCTCCATGAAGCGTTCGCCGGCCGAGTTGAGCAGGTGGGCGCCCTCGCCGCGGGCGCCCTCGGTGATGAGGATGCCGGTCTCCACGAGGCAGGTGGGGTGGTACTGGACCATCTCCATGTCCATCAGGGGGGCGCCGGCGCGGTAGGCCATCGCGATCCCGTCGCCGGTGACGATCAGCCCGTTGGTGGTCGGCTTGTAGGCCTGCCCCGCCCCGCCGCACGCGAGGATCACGTTCTTCGCTGTGAACGCCTCCATGCGGCCGCTGCGCACGTCCCTCGCGATCACCCCGCAGCAGCGCCCCGCGTCGTCGAGGAGCAGAGACGTGGTGAACCACTCCTCGAAACGCTCGACGGTCTCGTGGTGCTTCATCAGCTGCTCGTAGAGCACGTGCAGAAGCGCCTGGCCGGTGATGTCCGCGACGTATGCCGTCCGCTTCATCGAGGCACCCCCGAAGGCGCGCAGGTCCATCTCGCCCTTGTCGTTGCGGTGGAACGTCACGCCGATGTGCTCGAGATGCAACACCTCCGCGGGAGCCTCCGAGCACATCACCTCGATCGCATCCTGGTCACCGAGGAAGTCCGAGCCCTTGACGGTGTCATAGGCGTGGGAGTGCCAGTCGTCGTCGACGCTGATCGCGGCGTTGATGCCGCCGGCGGCGGCGACGGAGTGGGAGCGCACCGGGTGGACCTTGCTCATGATCGCCACGCTCGCACCCTTTTCCGCGGCCGCGAGCGCCGCGCGTTGGCCGGCGAGGCCCGCGCCGATGATCAATACGTCGTGTGCTGGCATCGGTTCCTGAGGTCGGTGTGGGGGGAGGGGGCTGCGGCCGGCACTCTATAACGAGCGGGCCGCCGGCCGTGGACGGGCCATGTGGAGCGGAGCCTGCCTCACGTCGCCGGCTGCAGGGCCCGGCGAACCTGAGCCAGCGTCACCACGCCCTGCAGGACGCCTTCGCTGTCCACCGCCACCATCGCCCCCAGCCGGCCGAGGCCCTCCGAGCCGAGGAGCGATTCCAGGGGCGTCTCTTCGCCGATCCGCACGGGCAGGTCCTCCTCGAGCACGTCCACCACCGGCAGGGCCGGCCGGCCGGCGGCGATCTCCGCCTCGACCCGCTGCTGGCGCACCACCCCGAGGAAGTGGCGGGCGGGATCGACGACCGCGAACCACGGCCACCGGTAGCGCAGGAAGTAGTGCTCCTGGGCGTCCAGGACGGTCGCATCGGCGGGGATCGTCACGGGCTCGCGGTCCATGATGTCGGCGACTGTGACGTTCTGGATCCGCCTGCCGAGCGTCCCCTGGGCGACCGCTGCGCCGGCGGCCTGATACAGGAAGAAGGCGAGCACCATCGTCAGCAGGCCGAAGGAGGAGCCGCTCGCGAGGGCCGCGACGCCGAGGAGCCCCAGGGCGATCGCGAACGCCTGCCCCGAGCGCCCCGTGGCCTGGGTGGCCCGATTGCGATCCCCGGTGCGCCACCAGATCGCCGCGCGGGCCATCCGTCCCCCGTCGAGAGGGAAGGCGGGCACGATGTTGAACACGAGCAGCAGCGCGTTGATGAACCCGAGCCAGCCGACGAGAGCGAGAGCCGGGGTGGTGGTGAACCCCCCTCGGGTCAGAGCCACGTCGAGGAAGCGCTGACCGCTCGCCAGCAGCACCCCGGCCGCCAGGCACAGGGCCAGCAGCGCCGCGGTCACCGTGGGGCCGGCGGCGGCCACCTTGAACTCCTCGCCCGCCGTCTGCGGCTCGCGGCGCATCTGGGAGAGGCCTCCGAAGAACCACAGGTCGATGCCGGCGATCGGGATCCCGAGCCGGCGCGCGGCGAGCGCGTGTCCGAGCTCGTGCAGGATCAACGAGGCGAAGTAGCCGAGCGCTCCCGCCACGGCGACTACGTAGGCGGTCGTCTGGGAGCCGCCGAGCACCATGTGGAAGTATTCGGAGAGGTAGTAGATCAAGAAGAAGAGGACGAAGAACCAGCTCACGCTGACGCCGATGCGGATCCCGAAGATGCGGGCGAGCTGCATATTCGTCCGGGGCCTCATCCTTCAATGGTAGGCCGCCGGATGCCCTCGGGCCGGGCCCGGGGCCTGTGCGGGCCGCCTACCCCTGAGGGCGCCCGCGGGCGATGATCGCGTCGAAGTCGACGCCGGATGGAAGGGTGCCGTACTCGAACCCTCCCTCGCCGGCAAGCCGGGAGGCACAGAAGGCGTCCGCGACGGCCGCCGGTGCGTGGCGCACGAGCAGAGAGCCCTGCAGGCACAGGGCCATCCGTTCCACCACCCGTCTGGCCCTTTCCTCGAGTGTCGATGGATCGGCGAACTGGCCCTTGAGCTCCGCCACGCTCGCGTCCAGGCGGGCATCGGCGCCGGCGGCCTGCTCGACCTCCGCGATGAACACCTCGAGCGCGCGCGGCGAGCGGGAGAGCGCGCGCAGGACGTCAAGGCTGATCACGTTGCCCGAGCCCTCCCAGATCGAGGCGAGTGGCGCCTCCCGGTAGAGGCGGGGCATTCCCGACTCCTCCACGTAGCCCGCCCCCCCAAGGCACTCGAGCGCCTCGAATGCGTGGTTGGGGGCGCGCTTGCAGGTCCAGTACTTTCCGACGGCCGTGGCGAGGCGCTTGAACAGCTGGGCGTCGCTGGAGTCCTCGCCCGCGTCGGCGTCGGCGCTGGCTTCGTCGTAGGCGCGAGCCAGGCGCATCGCCAGCACCGTGGCAGCCTCCGACTCCACGCACAGGTCCGCCAGCACGTTACGCATCAGCGGCTGGTCGATGAGCGTCCTGCCGAACGCGCTGCGGTGGGCGGTGTGGTGGGTGGCGCCCACGACCGCCACCCTCATTCCCGCGGCGGTGCCGATCACGCAGTCAAGACGGGTGTGGCCGACCATCTCGATGATCGTCGGGACCCCCCGCCCCGGCTCCCCCACCATCTGCGCGAGGGCGCCGTGGAGCTCTATCTCCGAGGAGGCGTTGGAATGGTTGCCGAGCTTGTCCTTCAGGCGCTCGATGTGAAACGCGTTGCGGCTGCCGTCGGGCAGGATCCGGGGCAGCAGGAAGCAGGACAGGCCGTGGTCGGTCTGGGCGAGCACGAGGAAGACGTCGGACATCGGCGCCGAGCAGAACCACTTGTGCCCCACCAGGGAATACTCCCCACCGGCCCCGCCGCCGTTGGTCGGGGTCGCGAAGGTGGTGTTGGCACGGACGTCGGAGCCGCCCTGCTTCTCGGTCATCGCCATCCCGGCGATCGCCGAGCCCTTCTCAGAGGCGGGCACCAAGCGCGGGTCATACGCGGTGGCCGTGACGAGCGGCTCCCACTCCGCGGCCAGCTCGGGCTGGGCCCGCAGAGCGGGGACGACGGCGAAGGTCATCGTG
>DATFZP010000086.1:0-4262 GCA_035314405.1 Solirubrobacteraceae bacterium
AGCTCCTCGACCCGGGCGCCGTCCCCGTCGACCGGCAGCGACAGCAGCGTGGCGCCGTTGCCGGCGAGGATCGAGCGGTGGTGGGGAAGGCCGGGGTCCTCCACCGCCAGCCGGGGGGAGCCGAGCGCGCCGGCGAGGAGCGCGAAGGCCTGGGCGGCGCCGGCGCACACCACCACCGCAGACGGGTCGGCGGCGACCCCGCGCACGCGGCGCAGGTGAGCGGCCAGCGCCACGCGCAGCTCGGCGGCCCCGCGGGGGTCGGGGTAGCCGAAGGAGCGGTCCGGAGTCGAGCGCAGCACCTCCCGGGTCGCACGCAGCCAGGCGCCGCGGGGGAAGGAGGCGAGGTCGGGATGGCCGGGGAAGAAGTCGAAGGCCGGCGGGGGCGCCGGCGGAGGGGGCGCCGGTGGGGGGGCCACGGCGGCCGCCCCGGCTACGAACGTGCCCGCGCCCCTGCGCGCGGCCAGGTAGCCCTCTGCGAGCAGCTGGGCGTACGCGTCGACGACGAGCCGCCGCGAGACGCCGAGGTCGCCTGCCAGCGCCCTGCTCGGCGGGAGCCGGGTGCCGGCCGCCAGGCGCCCCGCTCGCACGGCCTCTCGCACGCCGTCCTCGAGCTGGGCCCGCAGCGGCCTGCGGGCCGTCCGATCGAGCTCGACGAGCAGCTCGAGGCCGGAATTGGTCCCCGATCTCTGACTCAAAATGGTCCTTTACGGTGTACCACGGCAACAATATCGTGCGTGGCATGTCGGTCAGCGCCGCCTCGCCCGCAGCCACCGCGTCGCGCTCGGGCGCTCCACCGGGAACGCTCACGGTGGGGCTTGTCGCGTTCGCAGCGGTGGAGCTGGCGCTAGCCGTCTCGATGGCCTTCGCCCCGCACGGGTTCTACACGGCGATCGGCCCTTTCGGCCCCTACAACCGCCACTTCATCCGCGACGTCGCGAGCTTCGAGGCGGCGCTCGGCGTGGGACTCCTGCTGGCCGTGAGCAGGCCCGGCTGGCGAGTGCCGGTGCTCGCGGTGAGCACCGTCCAGTTCGCCCTGCACAGCCTCAACCATCTGATCGACATCGGCAACGCCCACCCGGCGTGGACCGGCTACTTCGACTTCTTCTCCCTGGCCGCAGCCACGCTCGCGCTGGCCTGGCTGCTGCGCATGGCGCTCGCCGCCGAAGCGCGGGCGTCCGGCTTCACCCCCACCCCCGAAGGAGACCACCCATGAGCCGAATCACCTCCACCTCGAGACATGCAGGGCCGATCACCCGCTGGACGCTCTCGTTCGCCAGACGCAAGGCGGCGCGAATGACCGGGATGCAGACCCCGGGGATGATCGAGCCGCTGGAGGCGTTCGCCCACGCCCCCCGACTGTTGTTCGGCTACGGCGCGCTGGAGCTGGCGAGCGAGAGGACCAACCGGGTCGAGCACCGCCTGAAGGAGCTCGCGGTGCTGAAGGCGGCGACGATCGTCGACTGCGAGTACTGCATCGACATCGGCTCCTCCATGGCGCGCAGGGCGGGGCTGAGCGACGAGCAGCTGCTGGCGCTCCCCCGCCATCGATCGAGCGAGCTCTTCAGCGAGCGGGAGAAGCTCGTACTGGATCTCGCCGCGGCGATGACCCGCACTCCCGTTGGCGTCCCCGACGAGCTGTTCGAGTCCCTGCGGGGACAGTTCGACGACGATCAGCTCGTCGAGCTCGTGGGAGTGGTCGCGCTGGAGAACTTCCGCGCCCGCTTCAACAGCGCGCTGGACATCGGCTCGGCGGGATTCAGCCAGGGCATGGTGTGCGCCCTCTCCGAGACGGGCGAGGGCGGCGCCGAGGCGGTCCTGGCGGATGCCCTCGATGCCGACGCCGTCGCCGCGGCGGGCGCCGGCGGAGGGAGCCCGGGGGGGTTCGCGGAGGCGCGCTCCTCGAGGGCGGCGTGAGGGTCTTCGTCGCCGGCGCCACCGGCGTGATCGGACGACGGCTGGTGCCCGTGCTGCTCGCGGGGGGGCACGAGGTCACCGGCATGACCAGGTCCCCGGGCAAGCTCGAGGCGCTGCGGGCGCTCGGCGCCGAGGCGGTCCTCGCGGATGCCCTCGATGCAGACGCCGTCGCCGCGGCGCTGTCGGCGGCTCGCCCGGACGCGGTGATCGATCAGCTGACCTCGCTGCCCGCCCGCATCGACCCGCGCAGGATCGACCGGGACTTCGCGATGAACGACCGCCTGCGGGTGGAGGGCACGCCGATCCTCGTGGCCGCCGCCCGGGCGGCCGGGGCGAGCCGGGTGCTGGCGCAGAGCATCGCCTTCGCCTACGCCCCCGGGCCGGCCGGCACGGTGCACGAGGAGGGCGATCCGCTGTACCTCGACGCGCCCGAGCCCTTCCGCCGCTCGGCCAACGCCCTGCACGAGCTCGAGCGGACTGTCGGGGAGGTCGGGGGCACGGTGCTGCGCTACGGATACTTCTACGGACCCGGCAGCTCGATCTCCTCGGGAGGCTCGATGGCCACCGACCTCGCCCGCCGGCGGCTGCCGATCGTCGGCTCGGGGCAGGGGGTGTGGTCGTTCATCCACGTCGACGACGCGGCCCGGGCGACCGTGTGCGCGCTCGACGCCGGGAGGACGGGCGTCTACAACGTCGTCGACGACGACCCCGCGCCCGTGGCCCGATGGCTGCCGGCCCTGGCCGAGGCGCTCGGGGCGCCACGCCCGTGGCGGGTGCCGGAGTGGATCGCCCGTCCGCTGGCCGGCAGCTACGGGGTCGCGAGCATGACCCGCGCCCAGGGCGCATCCAACGCCCTCGCCAAGCGTGAGCTCGACTGGACACCGGCGTATCCGAGCTGGCGGGAGGGCTTCCGGGCGGCCCTCGGCTGAGGCCGCGTCGCCGAGGCCCGTCCGAGCCGAGCCCTCGGGTCCGACCGCCGCGTGGCTACCTGCGGACCACCAGCACCACCCCGGCGACGAGCAGCAGCAGACCCACCACGCGCTGCACCCCCACCTGCTGGCGGGCTACACCGAGCAGCCCGAAACGGTCGATCGCGACCGAGATGGCGAGCTGACCGGTGATCACCACCGCCGTCAGCCCGCTGGCGCCGAGGGTGCGGACGGCGACGAGCGCGACGGTCACGTAGATCGCCCCCAGCAGACCGCCGATCAGCGCCCACCACGGCACCCGGCCGATGCGCCCGAGGCTTCCAAGCCCGCCGCCGAGAAAGACCGCGATCAGGACGAGGGCGACGGTGCCGACGATGAACGAGAAGGTGGCGGCCTGGACGTCGCCGACGGACCTGCCCAGGCGGGAGTTGATCGGCGCCTGCATGCCCACCAGGCAGCCGGCTCCGACGCCGAGGAGCACCGCCAAACCCCGGCTCACTTCGCCTCCAGCCAGGTGGAGCCCGTGCCGATGTCGACCGCCATCGGCGGTTCGCGGGGCTCCCACACGCCGACCATCTCCCGCTCGATCAGCTCTCGCGCGGCCGGAGCCTCGGCCGGGGGGCCTTCGAACAGGAGCTCGTCGTGGATCGTCAGCAGCAGGCGGGTGTCGAGCGTGGAGCGCTCGAGGGCGCGGTGGGTGCGCACCATCGCGAGCTTGATGATGTCGGCCGCCGTCCCCTGGATCACGGTGTTGACGGCCAGGCGCTCCCCGAGCGTTCGCGTCTGGTAGTTGCGTGCACGCAGCTCGGGGATCTGCCGGCGCCGGCCCCACAGCGTCTTGACGTATCCCTCCTCACGGGCCCGCTCGACCGTCTCCCCCATGAAGCGTGCCACCGCGGGGAAGCGCTCCAGATAGGCGTCGATGAACTCCTTCGCCTCGGCCCTCGGTATGTTCAGCCGATCGGCCAGGCCGTAGTCGGACAGGCCGTAGACGATCCCGTAGTTGATCATCTTGGCTCTCGAGCGCAGCCCGTGGTCGATCTCGTCGGGGGTCACGGAGAAGACCGCCGAGGCGGTCGCCGTGTGGACGTCCTCGCCCTTGGCGAAGATCTCCATCAGAGCGTCCTCGCCGGCCGCGTGGGCGAGCACCCGGAGCTCGATCTGGGAGTAGTCGGCGGAGGTCAGCAGCCGGCCCTCGTCGGCCTCGAAGCAGCCGCGGATCTCCCGCCCCAGCGGCGTGCGGATGGGGACGTTCTGCATGTTCGGGTTGGTGCTCGACAGGCGACCCGTCTGGGCCACCGCCTGCAGGAAGGTGGTGTGGATCCGCGAGCGCTCGTCCACCAGCCCGGGGAGCACGTCGAGGTAGGTCTTGATCAGCGTCGAGAGCTCCCGCCAGCGCTCGATCTTGGGCACGATCTC
>DATFZP010000087.1:0-4013 GCA_035314405.1 Solirubrobacteraceae bacterium
CACCATGCGCGCCATACTAGACGTCGTGTCCCCCGCCGCAACGCTCGTGGAGGCGGTCGAGCCGATCCGCTGCGATCCCGCGCATGCTGCGGTCCTGCTCGACATCGACGGCACGCTGGCCCCGATCGTGCGCCACGCCGCCGACGCCCACGTGCCGGAGGCCACCCGCGCCCTGCTGATCGAGATCGCCAGGCGCTATCGGGTTGTCGGCTGCGTCAGCGGCCGCCGGGCGGCGACTGCCCGCCAGATCGTCGCCATCGGCACGATCACCTACATCGGCAACCACGGCGGCGAGCTGCTGCGCCCCGGCGCCACCCGGCCCGAGGTCGACCCCGAGCTCGCCGAGTGGACGGCTAGGGTGGGCCAGTTCGCGGAACGGGTCTACACCCCCGAGCTGGAGCGCATCCGTGTGCGCAGCGAGGACAAGGAGGCGATCGCCGCGTTCCACTGGCGGGGAGCCCCGGACGAGCAGGCCGCCGCACGGGCCGTCGAGGAGATCGCCAGGCAGGCCGAGGAAGAGGGCCTGGTCGTGCACTGGGGGAGGAAGGTGCTCGAGGTGCGTCCCCCCGTGGCCCTCGACAAGGGCCTCGGGATCGCCGGGCTGCTGGGCGCAGAGCAGGTGAGCGCGGCGCTCTACGTCGGTGACGACACGACCGACCTGGACGCCTTCCGGGGCCTGCGGTCGCTTGCAGAGACGGGCAAGCTCGCCACCGCTCTGTGTGTCGCCGTCGGCTCCGACGAAGCTCCGCCGGAGCTCGCCCGTGAGGCCGATCTGACCGTCGACGGCCCTTCCGGAGTGCGCGGGCTGCTCGAGGCGTTGCTGTAGCTCCGTGCGATTCGTCGACTTTCTGAGGGCCACCGTTCTGCTCAGCGCCGCCACTGCAACGGCGCTGGCCGCTGTGACCGTGCTCCTCGCCGCGAGGGCCGGCTCGAACAGCCTGCTCCTGCCCGTCTCCGTCGGCTGGTGGCTGGTGGCTGCCGTCATCGGCCTGCGGCTGGGCCGGCGGGCCCAGGCAAGCCCGCCGATCGCGCGGCTGCTGTCGAGCGCGAGGGCGACGACGACGCTTCCCGAGCACCGCCCGAGCGCGATCCTGATCAACCGGCTGTGGCCGCTGCTGGTGTTCACCCTGCTGTCGGGCGGCCTCGCCCTGCTGGCCCCCCAGATCCCCGGGATCGCGACGGGCTTCGCGATCATCTGGGCGCTCGCCTGGCGCCATCAGGATGCGGCGGTGGCGGCGATCGAGGAGCGCGACGGTGCGTGCTTCTACGTCTGCCGGACCTCGCCCGTGCGACCGATTGCGCTGGAGCGGACCCCCGGCTTCAAGGCGGCGCGTCATGAGCGCGCCAACGGCGCCGTGACCTGAGATGGCAGCGGACCGTGCGGCGGACGTCCTGCTCGTCTCCCTCGGCGCGACCGAAGGGCTCAGGCGGGCCGATGATGAGCTCGCCGACTCGCTGCGGCGGGCGGGGGCGAGCGTGCACCTCGCGAGGGCGGCCGCCCCAACCGAGCGTCCCACGCTGATGCTGACCGACCTCGCCTGGGCGGGCGCCGCTCGGACCTCGGCGCTGCACGCGCTGAAAGAGCTCCGGGGCTCGCCCGGGGCGGTCATCTACTCGAGCACCACCGCCGCGCTGCTGTGGCCGCGGCCGGGCGCGATCCGCTTCGACGCCCCATCCTCGGGAAACAGGCCGGGACGCCACGGGCTCTGGCAGCGCCCGCTCGAGCGCCGCCGGCTCGCGGCCGCCCCGCTGCTGCTGCCGTGGAGCGAGGGCGCCCTGCGAGAATCGCCGCCCGCGGCCCGCACCGCCGAGCGGGCCATCGTCGTCCCCGTTCCCGCCGAGCCCTCCGGCGGCGGGCACCCCGGGGAGCGGGACATAGCGGCGTTGACCTACGGGGCCAACCCCCTGAAGAAGGGTCTCGACCGCGTGCTCGCCGCCTGGCGGCAGGTTCGCGCCGAGGGGACCGGCGGGCCCGATCAGGAGCTGGTGGTGACCGGCGCCTCCCTCCATGAACTGCAGCGGGCCGGCCTGCGGCTCGCCTCCGAGGAGGGCGTGAGGGTCCTCGACGGGCTCACCGGAGAGGCCTACCGGGCGCTGGTCCGCCGCGCCCGCGTGTTCGTCTGCGCGCCCCGCCGGGAGGACTACGGGCTCGCCCAGCTCGAGGCGCTCGCCGACGGCTGCATGCTCGTCACGACCCCGGCCCCCGGGCCCTATGCCGCCCTGCCGATCGCCCGCGCCCTGGACCCCCGGCTGGTCAGCGACGACCTCGCCGGCGCCCTGCGCACGGCGCTGGTCGAGCCCCTCCCCGACTACGGCGAGCGCGCCGGGGAGGCGCTAGCGCCGTTCAGCCGCCGGGAGGTGGATCGGGTGGTGGCCGAGCGGCTGCTTCCGCGACTACTGCCCTAGCCGCGGCCGGCCTGCCCGGCGGCGGGAGCGCGCCTGCCCCGCTTGCCGAGCCGCAGCAGGGCGGGCAGTCCCCGCGTGTTGGCGACATCCTGCCGGGTCAGCCACGCCCGGCGGGCCGTTGCGATCCCCCAGCGCATGTTCGCGAGGGTCTCGGTGCGGTGTGCGTCGCTGTCGATCACGATCATCACCCCCGCACGGGCGGCCGCACGGGCGTGCAGGTCGCAGAGGTCCCGCCGGTCGGGGTTGGCGTTGATCTCGAGCATCGTCCCGCTGTCGGCGGCCGCCGCGAAGACTGCCTCGAGGTCGAGCGCATACGGGGCCCTGCGCTCGATCAGCCGGCCGGTGGGGTGACCGATCGCATCGACCAGGGGGTGTTCGATCGCGGTGATCATCCGCTCTGTCATCTCCCGCTCGTCCATCCCGAACGCGGTGTGGATGCTGGCCACAACCCAATCCAGCAGCGCGAGGAGGTCGTCGTCGTAGTCGAGCGAGCCGTCCGGCAGGACGTTCACCTCGGTCCCCGCGAGCAGCTCGATGCCCTCGATCTCCTCGTTCGCCTCGCGGATCAGCTCGATCTGACGCACGAGCTGCTGCGGCGAGACGGCGTTCCCGAAGCCGTGGCTGGCAGAGTGGTCGGTCACCGCGAGGTACTCATAGCCGCGCGCCCGCGCCGCCCGGGCCATCTCCCCGATCGTGTTGCGCCCGTCGGAGGCGATCGTGTGGCTGTGGAGATCGCCGCGGACGTCCTCGACCGTGATCAGCTGCGGCAGCCCCCCGTGGGCGCCCCGAGCCCCGGCTCCCTCGCCCTCCTCCAGTCGGGCCGCCTCGAGCTCGCCCCGATCCTCGCGCAGCTCAGGCTCGATGAAGGCCAGCCCGAGGCGCTCGTAGACCGCCTCCTCGGTCGCACACGTGAGCGTCTCTCCGGTCGCATCGTCGAGGATCCCATGCTCGGAGACGTGCAGCCCGCGTCGCGCGGCCCCCTCCCGCAGGGCGGCGTTGTGGGCGCTCGAGCCGGTGAAGTGCTGCAGCAGGTTGCCCCGGCGCTGCGGTGTCGAGATCCTCAGGTCCACGGCGATGCCGGAGTGGGTGCGGGCGCGGGCTCCCGCGGCGCCGGTCGAGCTGATCCGCTCGATCTCCGGGAGCGCGGCGAGAGCGTCGAGGAGCTCCGTCGGGCGGGCGGCCGTTGCGATCAGGTCGAGGTCCTTGACGCTGTCGGCGGCCCTGCGGGCGGAGCCCGCGAGCTCGACCTGGGTGCCGGAGGGGCCCACCCTCATCAGCCCCGCGGCGATCGCCTCACCGATCTCGATCGCCCGCGGCAGGATGATCCTGCCTGCCGAGCCGCCCCGGCGCTCCCCGCCGTCGGGCGGGAGCTCCTGGAGGGCGCCGAGCACCCTCTCCTCGAATCGCGGCCCGAGACCGCGGACGGTGCGCAGACGTTCGCCTTCAGCGGCCTGCCGGAGGGCCTCGAGAGAGTCGATCCCGAGCTCGCTGTGCAGCAGCCGAGCCCGCTTGGGGCCGATGCCCGGGAGGCGGGTGATCGCGATCACACCGGGAGGGAACTTGGCCCTGAGCCTCTCCGCCGAGGGGATCGAGCCGGTCTGCGACAG
>DATFZP010000088.1:0-5302 GCA_035314405.1 Solirubrobacteraceae bacterium
CAGGTGCCCGCCGTGCGCGAGCGCCAGCCCCATGATCGTGTCTCCCGGTTCCAGCAGGGCGTGGTAGACGGCCGTGTTGGCCTGCGCTCCGGCGTGCGGTTGAACGTTCGCATGCTCGGCGCCGAACAGCGCCTTGGCACGGTCGATCGCAAGCTGCTCGGAGATGTCGACCCACTCGCAGCCGCCGTAGTAGCGCCGGCCCGGGTAGCCCTCGGCGTACTTGTTGGTCATCACCGAGCCCTGGCATTCGAGGATCGCCCGGGGCACGAAGTTCTCCGAGGCGATCATCTCGAGGGTTCCCTGCTCACGCTCCAGCTCTCCCCGGAGCGCCTCGTCGATCTCCGGGTCGATCTCGGCGAGCGGGCGGTTGAAGTAGTCGGGGCTCAGCTCGGACACGGCGCTCTCCCTTGGCAGGCGATGACGACTTTGGTGCCCAGGCGCGCGGCTGGTTGGCTGGCCGCTCCCCGATGGTCGATTCCACCTCAGGCGCCAGTTGCGGCAGCTGTCACGAGGCTAGCACGCGCACCCCACGGCGGCTCCCACGCCACCGCGGCTCGCACCGGGAGCCGGCGCTCAGCCGCGGATCGCAAGCCGGCGAGCGACCTCGGCCGCCGGGAGAGCGCCCTCGCGCAGCACCTGCCAGTCCCCTGTCGCGGCGTACTCGCGCAGATCCACGACGGTCGAAGCCATGCCCGGCAGCTCGCCGCCGTCGAGCACGAGGTCGGCCCCTTCGAGCAGCGAGGCGGGGATCTCCTGCAGGCGCCGCGCGTCCGCTGCACCCGAGCGGTTGGCGCTGGACTGCATGATCGGCAGAAGAACGGCGCCGAGCACCTTCAGACGCTCCGGCAGGACGGGCACCCGCAGCCCCAGCGTGCTCGGATCGGGGCCGCACGCCGGCAGGAAGCGGCCCGTGCGGTTGACGAGCAGGAGGGTGACAGGGCCGGGCAGCAGCGCGAGCAGGGCTGCCCGCTCGGCCGCCGGGATGTCCCGAAGGGCCTCCAGGGCAGGCTCGAGGGCCAGGAACATCACGGCCGCCGGCCGTCCGGCCGGGCGTCCCTTCAGCGCATACAGGCGACGCACCGCCGCCTCGTCGTCGGGGTCGCAGCAGAGCCCGTAGACGGTGTCGCTGGGGAAGACCGCGACGCCCCCGCCGGCCACGCACGCCGCGAGGCGGGCGGCGTCCCGCTGCTCGAGCGCCGGGCCCGCCGGATCGCCGGCCGGCTCGACGCTCATCGCTCCCCCACGAGGATCCGCTCGATCCCGGCGAGGTCGCGCTCGCCTCGCACCCTCCCGAAGCCGGCGGCTGCAAGGAGCCGGGCGACGATCGGCGCCTGGCCGGCGCCCACCTCGCTCGCCACCATGCGCACCCGGGGGCGCTCGGCGAGCTCGGCGAGCAGCCGGCGGATCAGCGCGAGCCCGTCCGCACCGGCAAACAGCGCCCCGGGGGGCTCGTGGCGGAGGATCTCCGGCGCCAGCTGCCGGCGGTCGCGCTCGGCGACGTACGGCGGGTTGGTGAGTACCACGTCGAAGGCGTCGGGCAGCTCGGCGAACAGATCCGAGCGCACCCAGCGCACCTCCAGACCCAGCATCGAGCCGTTCGCTCGGGCGAGCTCGAGGGCCGGCTCGCTGATATCGCTTCCGGTGAGCTCCAGGTCGGGGCGCTCGTCCTTCAGCGCGAGCGCCACCGCTCCGCTGCCGGTGCCGAGGTCGAGCACGCTCAGGCCGCGGTCCAGCCGGAGACCCTGCTCGACGAGCAGCTCGGTCTCCGGGCGGGGGACGAGGGCGCGCGGGTCGGCGATCAGATCCAGGCGGCGAAATCCGCGGCGGCCGACGATGTAGGCCACGGGCTCGCGCTCGATCGCCCGACGGCGAACGGCATCCTGAAACGCCCTCACCGCGGGCCCCTCGACGGTCAGCATCCGATCGGTGAACAGGCGCTCGCGGGGCACGCCGAGCACGTGGGCGAGCAGCAGCTCGGCGTCCAGCCTCGGCGTGGGAGACCCCCCGGCGCCGATTGCCGTGATCGCGCCGTCGAGGGCATCGCGGGCCGGGTTCACGCCGCAGTCTGCGCCTGCAGGCGCCGGCGCTTCTCGTCGGCGAGGAGCGCGTCCGTCAGCTCCTCGAGCGCTCCTTCGAGCACCTGGTCGAGGTTGTGGACCGTGAGCTTGATCCTGTGGTCGGTCACCCGCCGCTCGCCGTAGTTGTAGGTGCGGATCTTCTCGGCGCGATCGCCGGTCCCGACCTGCGAGCGGCGGTCGGCCGCGAGCTCGGCCTGCTGCTCGGCGAGCGCCTGCTCATACAGGCGCGCCCGCAGCACCCGCAACGCCTTCTCCCGGTTCTGCAGCTGGGACTTCTCGTCCTGCATCGAGACGACGATCCCCGATGGCCGGTGGGTGACGCGGACTGCCGAGTCGGTCGTGTTGACCGACTGCCCGCCCGGCCCGGAGGAGCGATAGACGTCTATCTGCAGATCGCTCGGGTCGATCTGCACGTCCACGTCCTCGGCCTCGGGGAGGACGGCGACCGTCGCCGTGGAGGTGTGGATGCGCCCCTGGGACTCGGTCTGCGGCACGCGCTGGACGCGGTGGGTCCCCCCCTCGAACTTGAAGACCGAGTAGGCGCCGTCGCCCTTGACGGCGAAGGTGAACTTGCCCTCGCCCATCTCCAGCGGCTCCACCTGCCAGCCGCGACGCTCGGCGTACCGCGTGAGCATGCGATACACGTCCCCCGCCCACAGCCCCGCCTCCTCGCCGCCGGCCCCGCCCTGGATTTCGACGATCACGCTCTTCTCGTCGTTGGGGTCACGCTCGACCATCGCCAGCCGTATCTCCTCCTCCAGTGCCTCGATCCGCTCGCGGGCGTCTGTCAGCTCGTCGCGCATCTCGGTGTCCTCGCCCATCTCCGCGAGCAGCTCCTCGGCGCCGGCGGCGTCATCGCTGGCCAGGCGCCAGCGCTCGGCCAGCCTGGCTGCGGCCTCGAGCTGGCGGTAGGCGCGTCCGACCGCCGCGTAGCGCTCCCTGTCGGAGATCACGGCCGGGTCGGTGATCTGCAAGCCGAGCTCGGCGAACCGCGATTCGATCTGCTTGACGAGCTCTTCGATCATGCCGGCCAGTCTAGGTGGCGGGCACCAGGCGGCTGCGGCTAGGCCACGACCTCGACGCCCACGAGGTCCTCCGCCGAGAGCTCCCCGGGGGTCTCGAGTGCGAGCACCCCCTCGAGCGCCGCGATCGCCACCGCGAGCTGGTCGAGATCGGGCTCGCGGGTCGTCAGCAGCTGGAGCTTCATGCCCGGCCACATCAGCGCCCGCACCCATCGCCGGCTTCGGTTGCGCCCGGCGAACTTGATCAGCTCGAAGGAGATCCCCGCAATCAGCGGGACCCCGAGGATGCGGGTGATGACCAGCCAGTACCACGCCGGGAGCCCGATCGGGGCGAACACGAAGATCGCCACGATCATCACCACCAGCAGGAAGCTCGTGCCGCAGCGGGGATGCAGCCGGGAGAAGCGTTGCGCGTTGGGCGGTGTCAGCGGCAGGCCGGCCTCGAAGCACGAGATCGTCTTGTGCTCGGCGCCGTGGTACTCGAACACCCGCCTGAGGTCGCGCACGCGGGAGAGCAGCAGCATGTAGCCGAGGAAGATGACGGTCCTCACGACCCCCTCGACGGCCCAGAACAGCACCGAGCTGCCCAGCTGCCCCTTGATCAGGCTGGTGAGGCCGACGGGTACGAGGAAGAACAGGACGATCGCCAGCGCGATCGCGATCACCACCGTGCCCGCCCATACGCCCTTGGGGATCTCCTGCGGGTCCTCGTGCTCCTCCTCAGGGGGGAGCTGGGCGTTCGCCGAGACCTCGAGAGCGCGGAAGCCGATCGCCATCGACCCCCCGAGCGCCACCACCCCCCGTATGATCGGAAGCCGCAGCAGGCGATGACGGCGCATCGCCGAGTCCAGGGGGTAGCTCGTGACCTCGATCTCGCCGAGCGCCGGCTCCACCGGCGAGAGGCCTCCCTCGCTGAGCTGTTCGGCGCTCGGCTTGCGCACCGCCACCGCCCAGTTGGAGACTCCCCGCATCATCACGCCCTCGAGGACCGCCTGGCCGCCAACCGGCGCGTCCCGCTGGGCCGCGAGCTCGCCGTCGGGTTCCCGCTCGGCGAACACGACCCCGTCCCCTCGGACGTCCGAGCCGTCGAGGGCCGGCGTCCCGCCGGCGGCGGGATCGGACGCCGGAGGTGCGCTCGTCGTCTGCTCCGGGGCTCCCGCCGGCGACGCCACGGCCATCGTCAGGGGCGTCTTCGCCGATCCGGCGGCCACGCGCCCTGACATGGCGCTAGTTGGAGGACCGAGCTTGCGCTGAGTGCAGGCGACCCTTGGCTACGCGGCGCTGGAAGCGCTCCACGCGTCCGCCGGTGTCCATCAGCTTCTGACGGCCCGTGTAGAACGGATGGCAGTTGGAGCAGACCTCCACGTGCAGTGAGTCGCGGGTCGAGCGGGTGACGAACTCGTTGCCGCACGTGCACGTGACGTGCACGGCACCGTAGCTGGGATGGATCTTCGCCTTCATCGTCGCCCCATTCTAGCGGGCCGCCTCACGCGCTTCACTCAGTCGCCGGCCGCGCCGGCCGGGCCGCCGCCCGCCGCCGTGCCGGGCGCCCCTGGCTCCGGCTCCGCGCACTCGGGAGTGCGCAGTTCCAGGGACCTGATGACGCGTCCCCTGGCGTTCATCCAGCGAAAGCTCACCGCGCCGCGATAAACCGCGGGGGCCGACAGGTCGGTCACCTGCTTGAGGTACCTGTAGACCTTCACCCCGGGCGCCGCGGCCCGCCACGCTCCCAGCGAGGGGGCCTGGACGGTGCGGAACACCGCTTCCCTCGGCATCTTCTCGAGCAGGTCGATCCGCATCTGCATGTGTGCCGTGCCCGCAATCGCGGTCATTTCGCCGACGAAGGTGACCGAGCGTTCGGACTGGTTGACGGACGTCAGGCACTGTTCGCTCGTCGCCGAGGCGTCCTGCTTGAGCGGCGCCAGGCTGTCCCCCGTGCTCGCGGCATGCGCGGCCGAGGGCAGCATGAGCATGCACGCCAGGGCTGGCAGCAGCCGGAGGGTCCGGCTGGAGGGCTTGCAGCTCATCACACCCCATAACACCAGGATCGACCGGGGGTTTCGGCGCGACGCCGGCGGCTGCTCTCCCGATCTGAGACGCGGACGGTCCGCGAACGGGCGCTCAGGTGATCTGATAGAGCGGTCCGTCGCCGCCCTCGGGCGCCGTCAGACGGCCCCCCTTGGCGGTTATCGCACCGCATTG
>DATFZP010000089.1:0-3759 GCA_035314405.1 Solirubrobacteraceae bacterium
GAAGCCCTTGGCCTGAACCCCGAGCTCGGTGCCCTCGGCAACCTCGGCGCGCAGGATGTCGCCGGTCGAGATCAGCGGCAGCGAGAAGTCGTCGCGCAGACGCTCGGCCTGGGTTCCCTTGCCGGCCCCGGGCGGTCCGAGCAGGATGAGATTGAGCTGGGTCACGGTTACTCGAGCCTACCCACTTGCGTGCGCGGCGTGCGCCCCGCTACTTGAGGAAGCCCTCGTAGGAGCGCATCATCAGCTGCGCCTCGAGCTGCTTCATCGTTTCCAGGGCGACCCCGATGACGATCAGGATGGAGGTGCCGCCGAAGTAGAAGTTCTGGTGGGTGCGGGCGAACAGGATCGCCGGCAGGGCGGCCACGGCGGCGAGGAACAGCGCGCCCGGAAAGGTCAGCCGGGCGAGGATCCTGTCGAGGAATTCGGCGGTCGGGCGCCCTGGTCGCACCCCGGGGATGAAGCCGCCGTACTTCTTGAGGTTGTCGGCCTGGTCGACCGGGTTGAACGTGACGGCGGTGTAGAAGTAGGTGAAGATCACGATGAAGATCGACTCGCCGACGACGTAGTGCCAGCCGTTGGGAGTGAAGAAGTCCGACAGCTGGGTGCCCCAGTGGGTTTTGACCAGCTGACCAACCGTGGGTGCGAAGGCCATCAGGCTCGCGGCGAAGATCACCGGGATCACCCCCGCCATGTTGACCCGCAGCGGCAGGTAGGTCTGCCCGCCCTCGGACATCCGCTTGCCGATCACCCGCTTGGCGTACTGCACGGGGATCCGCCGCTGGCCTTCCTGGACGAACACGATGCCGGCCACCACGGCGAGTACGAGGAACGGCATCATCACCTTGAAGACCTGGTCCTGGGTCGTCCACCAGGTCTGTATGCCGGCGGGCAGGCGGGCCACGATCGAGGCGAAGATCAGCAGGGAGATGCCGTTGCCGATCCCCCGCTGGGTGATCATCTCGCCGATCCACATCAGCATGATGCACCCCGTCGTCAGGCAGATGACGATCAGGAAGATGTGGGGAGGGTCGAAGTGGGTGACGACCGATTCGCCCGCCTTGGCCTGCAACGTGTGGAACAGGAAGACGTAGCCGATCGACTGAGCGAACGCCAGGCCGACGGTCAGGTAGCGGGTGTACTGGGTGATCCGCGCCTGCCCCACCTCTCCTTCCTTGGAGAGCTTTTCCAGGGAGGGGACGGCCACCTGCAGGAGCTGGAGGATGATCGAGGCGGTGATATAGGGCATGATCCCGAGCGCGAAGATCGCGATCCGGGAGAGTCCCCCACCGGAGAAGAGGTTCAGCAGTCCGAGGATGTTCGATCCGCCGAACTCCTTCTGGATGTTGTTGACCGCCGTCAGGTTGACGCCCGGCACCGGGACATGGGAGCCGAAGCGGTAGATCAGCAGCATCGCCGCCGTGAAGGCGATCTTCTTGCGGATATCCGCAACCTGGAAGGCGTTCAGGATGGTCGAGAGCATGAGCGTTCAGCGCACCGCATGGGGGCCGTGGGCCCTTGTGCCCCCAGGGTGCCCGATTCTAGTGGATGCGCCCTCGCGCGCCGACGGACGCACGGGCCGTCACTCGACGATCTTGCAGGCGCCGCCGGCGGCCTCGATGCGCTCGCGGGCCCCGGCGCTGAAGGCGTGGGCGTGGACCGTGAGGGCCTTGTTCAGCTCGCCCTTCGCGAGCACCTTCACGGGCACATCCCGGCGAGTCGCCAGGCCGTTGGCCTGCATCAGCTCGATGGTCACGTTCGTCCCGGCATCGAAGCGACTCTCCAGGGCGGAGATGTTGACGGGCTGGGTGTGGGTTCGAAACGGCTCGAACGGCATCGACTTCTTCATGTGGGGTCCGCGCAGCTTTCGCATGCGCATGTGAATCGGCATCTGCCCGCCTTCGAAGGCCGCCCGCCGCTTGGAGCCCGAGCGGGCGCCCGCGCCCTTCTGGCCGCGGCCGGAGGTCTTGCCGGTGCCGGAGCCTTCGCCGCGACCGATCCGCTTGCGCGGCCGGCGACTGCCGGGAGCCGGCGCCAGGCTGTGCAACCCGATCCGCTCCGGGGTGCTGTCCTTGGAGGGGCTCACTTGCCGTCCTGTACCTCGACGAGATGGCGGACGGCGTGGAGCATCCCCCGGGCCTGCTCGCAGTCCTGCACCTGGACGGTCTGGCCGATCCGCCGCAGGCCAAGGCTGCGCAGGGTGTCGAGCTGTTTCTGATTGCAGCCGTTGCTCGACCGCCGCTGGGTGACGCTGAGGGCGGCCATCAGGACGACGCTCCCTCGACCGCCACGGCTTCCTCTGCAACCGCTCCGTCCGCGGGGATCGCGGCGCCGGCGGAGGTCTCCTCGGAAGCGCCCTCCTCGCCCCCCTTCTCGCCGCCGCCGAGGCCGAGGACCTGGCTGATCGTCAGGCCGCGAAGCTGGGCGACCTCGGCGGGGGTCCTCAGGCCTCGCAGCCCGGCCACCGTGGCCTTCACGAGGTTGATCGGATTCTGGGTGCCGAGGCTCTTGGAGAGGATGTCGTGGATGCCCGCGAGCTCCAGCACCGCCCGCACGCCCCCGCCGGCGATCACGCCTGTTCCGGGGGAGGCCGGCTTCAGCAGCACGCTGCCCGAGCCGAACACCCCGGTGGTCTGGTGGGTGATCGTGCTTCCGTGCTTGGGGACCCGGAAGAGATCCTTCTTGGCCCGCTCCACGCCCTTCTGGATCGCGAGGGGCACCTCGTTGGCCTTGCCGTAGCCGACGCCCACCACTTCCCGTTCGTCGCCGACCACGACGAGGGCCGTGAAGGAGAACCGCCTGCCGCCCTTGACCACCTTGGCGACGCGGTTGATCTCGACGACCCGCTCCTGGAGATCCAGGCCGGTCGGGTTGACTGAGCGATCTTGGGATTTGGACATGGCAGCAGTGAGGGTAGCGTCCGGGAGCTGGAGGGGCGCTAGACGGTAATCCCCGCCTCGCGGATGGCCTCCGCGAACGCCCGCACGTGGCCGTGGTAGCGGTAGCCCCCGCGGTCATACACGGCTTCGGAGATGCCGGCCGCCTTCGCCCGCTCGCCGAGCAGCTGCCCGGCTGCAGCGACCCGCTCGGCTTTGCCGAGAGAGCGCAGGTCCGGCTCGTACCAGCTGACGGCCGCGAGGGTGTGCCCGGCGACGTCGTCGATCATCTGTGCGGACAGACCGCGGTTGGAGCGGAACACGGAGATCCTCGGGCGCCCCGCGGTGCCCGAGATCTTCGCCCGTACCCTACGGCGCCTTTTCAGCCTCCGGTGCTCCTTCGTGACGACGCTCATGCGCGCTTGCCCACCTTGCGCTGGACGTACTCCCCCTCGTAGCGGATGCCCTTGCCCTTGTAGGGCTCCGGTGGGCGCTGCTTGCGGATGATCGCCGCGGTCTCGCCGACGAGCTGCTTGGAGATCCCCTTGACCACCACCCGGGTCGGCTGGGGCACTTCGAACTCGATCCCCTCCGGGGCGGGGATGGGGACCGGGTGGGAGTATCCGACGGCCAGCTCGAGGTTCTTGCCCTTCAGCTGCGCCCGGTATCCGACACCCTGGATCTCCAGGCGCTTCTCGTAGCCCGCCGTCACCCCCTGGACCATGTTCGCGACCAGCGTCCGGGTCAGCCCATGCAGTGCGCGGTGCTCCCCCCGATCGGTCGGACGGGTGACGAGCAGCTGCTCGCCGTCCTGGGTGACCTCGATGTCCCGGCTGATCCGCTCCATCAGCTCGCCTTTGGGTCCGCTCACGCGGACGGACTCGGG
>DATFZP010000090.1:0-6007 GCA_035314405.1 Solirubrobacteraceae bacterium
TTCTCACGCATCGCGAGGCGCACCGGCCGGCCGTCCTCGAGTTAGGCGGCCCTAACCCCTGTGCTACCTTCCTGCTGTATCCCGACCGCCGAGATCGGATTTCCCCGTTGAGCCTTCGCAAGCCCGCCCTCCTCAGCCTCCTCGTGGCGTCTGCCGGGCTGCCGTTGACGGCCTGCGGATCCTCGCGTCCGGGCGGCGCGATCACCCTGTACAGCGGCCAGCACGAACAGACCACGGCGATGCTCGTGGCAGCCTTCGAACGGGAGACGGGAATCGAGGTCAGCGTACGCACCGACGACGAGGCAGTGCTCGGCAACCAGATCCTGCAGGAGGGTGAGAGCTCGCCGGCGGACGTGTTCTACAGCGAGAACACCCCCGTACTGGAAAGCCTGGCCGAGCACCATCTGCTCGCCCACGTCGCGCCGACGACGCTCGCGGCCGTCCCGAGCCGCTACTCATCCGCCGAGGGCTACTGGGTGGGTGTCTCGGCGAGGGCCTCCGCGCTGGTCTACAACACCTCCCGGCTGGCCCCCTCCGGGCTGCCGAGCTCGATCCTCGAACTCGCCGAGGCGAAGTGGAAGGGGAAGCTCGCGATCGCGCCCTCGGAGACCGACTTCCAGCCGCTGATCACGGCGATCGCCCGGCGCTACGGGGTGCCCGCCGCGGAACGGTGGCTGGAAGGGATGCAGTCCAACGGCACGGTCTACCCCGACAACGAGACCCTCGTCAACCAGGTCAACAGCGGCGAGAGCGAGCTCGGGGTGATCAACCACTACTACTGGTACCGCCTGCGTGACGAGCTCGGAGCGGCGGGGACGCACTCGGCCCTGCACTACTTCGCCCCGGGGGACGTCGGAGAGGTGATCGATGTCTCGGGGGCGGCGGTGCTCGCCTCGAGCGCCCATCTCGGCGCGGCCCAGAGGTTCCTCGCCTTCCTCGTGAGCCCGATCGGTCAGGAGACGATCGCCCACAGCCACAGCTACGAGTACCCACTGCGCCCGGGTGTGAGCGCCAACCCGGCACTGCCGCCGCTGTCCGCGGTGGGCGCCGCGCCCCTGACCCCGGCCGAGCTCGGCGACGGATCGAGCGCGCTCGCGATCGAGCAGAAGCTGGGACTGCTGTAGGGCGCCGTGAGCACCGTCGCCCCCACACAGCGGATCGAGAGCCGGTGGACCCGCGCCTGGTCGGGCCGCCGCCGCTGGCCGCTCGTGAGCGTGGTCGGCGCGACCATCGCCGGAGCGCTCGTCCTGCTGCCGCTCGCGTTCCTCGTGGTCGAAGCCCAGGCATCGGGCTGGGGAGAGGCCGAACGCCTGCTTCTGCGCCACACGACCGCCGTCCTGCTGTGGAACACGGTGCGGCTGGCCGTCGCGTGCGCGGCCCTGTGCGCGATCCTCGGCGTCGGGGCGGCCTGGCTCATCGAGCGCACGACGATCCCGCTGCGGCGCTTCTGGGCGGTGGCGCTGGTGCTGCCGCTGGGCATCCCCGACTTCGTGGTGGGCTTCGGGTGGGTCTCGCTGGACCGGGGGCTGCACGGCTTCCCGGCGGCCCTGCTGATCATGACGCTGTCCCTGTACCCGCTCGTCTACCTGCCGGTGACCGCGGGGCTCGCCAACGTCGACGCCGGCCTCGAGGAGTCCGCCCGCAACCTCGGCCTCGGGTCCTGGGCGACCTTCTGGAAGGTGACCCTCCGCCAGATCCGCCCGGCCGTGCTGGGGGGGTGCCTGCTCGTGACGCTCGGCCTGCTCGCCGAGTACGGGGCGTTCGAAATCGCGCAGTACCGGACGTTCACCGTGGAGATCTTCACCGAGTTCAAGCTCGGCTTCGACACCTCCGCGGCGGCCGTCCTGTCGCTCGTGCTGGTCCTTCTGAGCGTCGCCGTCCTCGCCGGGGAGGCCGCCCTCGGCGGCGGTCGCAGGGGCTGGCTGGCGGGACCCGGGGCGAGGCGTCCGGCTCCGCGGGTGCCCCTCGGGCGAGGGAGGGCGATCGGCGCGCTGGCGGCGTTGGCGGCGCTCTGCGGCCTGGCGCTCGGGGTGCCCGTCGGCTCGCTCGTCTACTGGGTGATCCGGGGAGGCTCCACGACGCTGCCGTCGGCCTCGATCCTAGGGGCGCTCGCCCACACCGCCGAGTTCAGCGCCGCGGCGGCGGCGCTCGCGACGGCGCTCGCGGTGCCGGTGGTCACGCTCGCCGTCCGCCACCGCAACCGGTTCACGCTCGTGCTGGAGCGGCTCGCGTACCTGCCGATGGCCCTCCCCGGGCTCGTGATCGCGATCGGATTGGTGTCCTTCTCGGTGCGTTATGCGGTGGCGCTCTACCAGAGCGCATTCGAGCTCGTGCTCGCCTACGCGATCCTGTTCCTCCCCCTCGCGGTGGTGGCGGTGCGCTCGGCGATGGTCCACGCACCGCCGCGACTGGAGGAGGTCGCCCGCTCGCTGGGCTGCAGCCCGGCGGGCGCGTGGCGGCGGGTGACCCTGCCGATGATCGCCCCCGGCCTGTGGGCGGCCTTCGCGCTGGTGTTCATCTCCGCGGCCACCGAGCTGACGGCGACGCTGCTGCTGCACCCCACGGGGGTCAACACACTCGCCACCCAGTTCTGGGCGTACACGACCGAATTCTCCTACGGCGCCGCCGCCCCCTACGCGGGGATGATGGTGGCGATCTCTGCGGTGCCCGCGTACCTGCTCAGCCGCCGCATGACCGGCCTCGCCGCGAGGGAGACCCCGTGAGCCGGCTCGAGGTCACAGACCTGCACAAGGGCTACGGCGGACGGCCGGTGCTGGGGGGCGTGGACCTCGAGGTCCCGGCCGGCTCGCTGACGTCCGTGCTGGGCCTCTCGGGCTGCGGCAAGACGACGCTGTTGCGGGTGATCGCCGGGTTCGAGCGGGCCGAGCAGGGGCGGGTGTCGCTAGGGGGGAGCACGCTCGAGGATGGACGGACGAGCGTCCCCCCTGAGAAGAGGGGGGTCGGGTACGTGCCTCAGGAGGGGGCCCTCTTCCCCCACCTCAGCGTCGCCGAGAACGTCGGCTTCGGGCTCTCCCGCCGCGAGCGCCGGGGGACGGCCGTGGAGGAGCTGCTCGAGATGGTGGGTATCGCGGGGCTGGCGGGACGGCTTCCGCATCAGCTCTCCGGAGGAGAGCAGCAGCGTGTCGCGCTGGCTCGGGCCCTCGCACGGCGTCCGCAGGCGCTGCTGCTCGACGAGCCGTTCTCATCCCTCGACGCGACGCTTCGCAGCCGCGTCCGGGAGGAGGTCCACGGGCTGCTGCGCGAGCAGGGGGTGACGACCGTCCTCGTCACCCACGACCAGGAGGAGGCCCTGTCCCTCGCCGACACCGTGGCCGTCCTGCGGGACGGGAGGATCGTCCAGCAGGGATCCCCGGCGGAGCTCTACGAGCAGCCGACCGATGCCGCTCTCGCCGGATTCCTCGGCGAGGTCAACCTGGTCGCAGCCGACTTCCGCGGGGGGAGGGCCCTGACCCCGCTCGGCGCCCTCGCCCTGCGGGACGGCTCGGGCGCGCCGAGCAGCGGCCGGGGAGTCGTGATGGTCCGCCCGGAGCAGCTCGACGTGCGCCCGCTGCTCGACGGCGGCAACGGCTCCGCCGGCGAGGGGGCTCTCGGCGGTCGGGTGCAGCAGTGCCGCTACTACGGCCACGACGCACTCCTGGAGATCCGGCCGGACGATCCCGACGACGGCGAGCTGCTGCTCGCACGAGTCCTCGGCGAGCAGGCCCTTCCCTCGGGCACGGCCGTGACGGTCGCCGCGCGCGGGCCGGTCTCCGCCGTCTAGCATCCACCAATGACCCGCCCCTGGAACTGGGATTTCGAGGACGTGCTGCATCCGCCACGGCGCCGGCGGAGCGGCGCTCCTGCGCCGGGCCCGACGCGCCCGGGTGCCCCCGCGGGTCCGCCCGCCCCCGGCGGTCCTCGCGCCGGGAGGTACCGGCGGGAGGACCAGATCAGACGCAGGCGCTCAGGGGCAGGACTGATCGCGGCGATCGTGATCGCGGCGATCCTGGCGCTGCTCCTGTCGGGCTCCCACCACCAGACCTCCACGTCCGCCTCCGCCGCGAAGGCCCGCACGCAGGCCCGCCACGCCCACGCGATCGCAGCGAGCGTGCCCGAACACGACCAGAGCTCCGTCGGCCCGGTGCTCGCCTACACGCCGTTCATCAAACAGGGAAGTGGGCGGGTGCGGGACATCGCTCTCACGTTCGACGACGGGCCCGGCCCATACACGCCGGCGATCCTGGGCGTCCTCGAGCACTACCACGTGCACGGGACGTTCTTCGTGATCGGCAGGATGCTCCGCTACTTCAGTCCCTCCGCCGTGAGGGAGATCGCAGACGGGGACGTGATCGGCGACCACACCGAGACCCACCCGTTCCTGTCCGGCATGTCGGCTCACGAACAGTATGAAGAGCTGTTCGAACAGATCGCCCGGGTGGAACTCCTCGGAGGTCAGCGCCCCCAGCTGTTCCGCCCCCCGTACGGCTCGTTCAACGCGACCACCTGGAGGGAACTGCACAGGCTGCACCTGCTGATGGTCCTGTGGTCGGTGGACACCGGCGACTACTCCCAGCCGGGGGTCGAGACGATCGTCCAGCGGGCGCTCGCCGGAGCCCACCCCGGAGCGATCGTGCTCATGCACGACGCCGGGGGCACACGGACGGAGACCGTCGAAGCGCTGCCCCAGATAATCCGCGACCTGCAGGCCCGGGGCTACACACTCGTGACGGTGCCGAGGCTGCTGCGGGAAGACCCTCCGCCGGCCGGCCTGCCGCTGCCCCCGAATCTGTCCGGCGACTGATGGATGCAGGGGCGCGGCGGACCCGCCGCGAGGAGAGCCGGCGGGCCGTCCGCCGGCGCCGGCTGATCGCGCTCGGGGTGATCGGCGTGCTCGCGGCGGGAGGCGCCGCGATCGCCCTGGCCGCGGGCGGCTCCTCCTCCCAGGCCGGGCACGGGCAGGCCTCGGGGCCGGCCGCCGGCGCCGGTCAGCCCCAGGGCGCGGAGGGCTCAGGCGAGGCGGCAGGGCCCTCTACCGCCTCCCTCGGCCACGGCCCGCCCGGCGAGGAGCCGGTGCCGATCCTCATGTACCACGTGATCGCCTCGCCGCCCGCCGGTGCACCCTTCCCCGGGCTGTACGTCCCGCCGGAAGAGTTCGCCGCCCAGATGCAGGCGCTGAAGGAAGCCGGGTGGCACGCCGTGACGCTCGACCGGGTGGAGGCCTACTGGCGCTCCGGCGTCCCCCTCGGGCCGGGCAAACCGATCGTGCTGAGCTTCGACAACGGCTACAACTCCCAGTACACCCAGGCCCTGCCGGTTCTTCAGAGGCTCGGGTGGGTCGGGGTCGAGAACCTCCAACTCAGCGGTCTGCCGCCATCGCAGGGAGGGCTCGGGGAAGGGCAGGTCCGCGGTCTGCTCGCCGCCGGATGGGAGCTGGACACGCAGGGGTTCAGCCACGCGGACCTCGTGACCCTGGACTCCGAAGAGCTCCACTACCAGGTGGCGGGCGCCCGGACGGCCCTGCAGCGACGGTACGGGGTGGCGGTCAACTGGTTCTGCTACCCCTCGGGGCACTACGACGCCACCGTGATCGCGGCGGTGAAGGCCGCCGGCTATACGGGGTCGACGACGGTCATACCCGGCTGGGCGCACCCGAGCGAAGACCCCTACCGCCTGCATCGGCTGCGGGTGCTCGGGGGCACGAGCCCTCAGGCGCTGCTCTCCCTCCTGCAGGGCATACGCGAAGAACCCCCCGCTCCGGCCTCCTATGGCACCTGAGCGACGCGGCTCAGCTCGGCGGTGAGAGCTGAACAGGTGGTGATGCCGACTCCGATGTTGGCGAGCTCCTGCTCGCCGCGCTCGTAAAGCCCGGAGACGGCGTCCCGTACCAGGAGCACCCGGAAGTCGCGCTCGCTGGCCTCGTAGATTGACGTGCGGGGGCAGTTGGGGAAGTTGGCACCGCAGAACACGACAGTGTTGACGGCGGCCCCGCGGAGATGGCCCTCGAGGG
>DATFZP010000091.1:0-4730 GCA_035314405.1 Solirubrobacteraceae bacterium
GCGTTCCCCGTCGATCCACACGCCTTCGGCCGTGACGGTGAGGATCTGCGCTTCGACCTGGTCGGGGGCGCCCGGGACGGCGAAGGGGACCGTGCGCGGCCCGTGGGCCCCTTCCCGTTCGACGGTCGGGACGGTCAGCGCCTCCCCTGGTTCCCCTCCGGGCGCAACCACCACGGGCTGCCAGCTCGCGGGTTTGCCGCCGACCGCAGGACGGCGGCGAAACAGCGACACCCCACTCGAGGATGAGGAGAGCTGTGCCAGCAGCCAGGCGTTGCTCGGCGAGCTCGCACCGATCGCCAGCACGCGCATGCCTTCCTGCGGCGAGCCGGGGACTTCGATCGCCTCCCGCGTCCACTTCCTCGCGGCCCCTTCCCAGTGGAGGACCCCGTTCTCGAAGCCGCTCGAGCCGCCGCTGACCGGGACGACGAGCGCCCCCGCCTCGGCGCCTTCGTCCAGCGCAGCCAGCAGCGGCGCGCGGTGGGTGGCGTACAGGCTCTGTTCGGGCTGGCCTTCGGGTTTGAGCAGTTCGGGGGGAACGACTTCGGTTTCCTTGAACGGTTCTCCCGGGCTGCGGACGAGGACGATGTCGTGTTTGCCGTTCGTGCCCACGAGAACGCCGCTTCCGGCCTGGGTCGTCTCGCCGGTGAGCGGGCTCGGGGCCGGTTTGAAGCCGCTCAGCACGGCGCCGCCCGCCGTGATCGCCGGCGTCAGCGACCAGCCGCCGGCGCGCGTGTAGCGGACGATGGCCGACGCGTCCGTGCTGCCGAGCTCACCGATGCCCCACGTCTCGTATTCGTCAGCCGGCAGGCTCGGGTCGGCGGGGGAGGATCCGAGCATGACCACCGACCGCGCCGGCACGGAGACGTCGCCCTGAGCGACGGGTTCCCCTTCTGCGCCCAGCGCCCCCGAGGCGCGGGGGGTGCCCGAGGAGCCGAGCAGACCGCTGAGGATCACCACGAGCGCCGCGGTCGCCAGCAGCGGCACGGTCAACGCTCGCCGGCCCGGCCGGCCCCGCCCCCATAGACGACGCGTCAAAGCGGCGCTTCCAGCCCTGTGAAGGCGCGCGGGCGTGGGAGCGCCCGTAGGCCCGTTTCCACGGAGTTGCTGTGGGACTGTTTGATGGAGACGGTGGGCAGCGGCGCCAGCGCGTGGGTCTGAAGCTTCAGGCTGGTGGGCCAGCGTCGGGGGTCCAGACGGAGCAGCAGGCGACGGTTGCCGGCGGCGAAGGTGTGCATCGGCGTGCTCGCGACGACGGCCTTGCGGCGCTTGGCCACCAGGGCGACGCGCGCCTTCACGGCCAGGTGGAAGCTCAGTTCGAGCATCGAGCCGTGCAGCAGTCGCGAGCGGACGTCGGACAGCAGGGGGACCGCGATCCTCGCTTCGGGCGGCTTGGTTTCTTCCACGATGCCGCCGGGGGGAGGCGGTTCGCCGAGCAGCCCCGAGTCGTCGACCGGCGGTGCGTCGGGGACGACCGGCGGGATCCCGAGGTCGGGAGGTCTTTCGTTGACCAGCGTCGGGAAGGCGAATTCTTTGTCTTCGGGGAGGTGTCTTTCGCCTTCCGGGGCGAGATGGAACAGCCATCCCTGAGACGTGGCCACCCAGCAGTCGTGGACGGCTGGGCAGACGATCTTTTCGGCCGCTCCGAGGCCGTCGCTCGGGCCCGCCGGACCGACCAGGCGCTGTTCGTCGGAGACCGTTCCTTCGGCGGAGATCCGGGCGAGCTGCGCGGGCGCCGTGGGGCTCTCGTGAAACGATTCCGTCTGGCTCTGGAACGCCATCCAGGCGCTTTCTGTGTGGGGCTCGGCGGCGATCGAGTCGACGACATCGCCGGGAAACGCGGTGGCTCCCGAGGTGGGACCGGTCGGGCCGACCGCCTGGCTCCAGTGCCCGGCGCTGTCGCGTACGATCGTGACCGGGGCGGGGGCAGAGTGTTCGGGCAGCGTTTCCTGGGGACCTGCGGCCCCCCACAGCGCGTTTTCGTCCGCCGACAGGCGCAGGAAGTCGAGCGCCTGCGGGAACTCTTCCTTCAGTTCTCCGCCTTCTTCGATTGTCCCGTAGAGCGGTATTTCGCGGACAGGAACCGATTTGAACTGCGGCGTCTGGCCGACTGGGTTGATCAGGTGCAGCACCGGCGGTTCGGATTCGACGCCGGCACCCACCTGATCGCCCTTTGAGAGCCTGACGCTCTCGAACAGGCGGCCTTGGAAGGTGCGCAGGTCCTCGACAGTGTGACCTTCGTGAGGGTAGGGTTCGGCCACGACCGTGCTCCCGTTCCAGTGCAGCTGGAAGGCTTCGTCGGGCTGGTCGGGCAGGGGGTCGCCGGCGAACCAGCAGTCCGACGCGGAGATGCAGGCGGCGGCGTGCATGGCCTGATAGGAGCTCGAGCGAAACGCCAGCGAGCCGTAGGAGGCAACGACCTTGCCTTCGGCAAAGTGACACAGGGTGTTGTCTTCGAGCGGCGGGAACACGCCGTTTTCGGTGGCCACCTGACCGGGCCGACCGTTGGAGATCGTCCAGAATTCATCGGGGCCCGCCCAGGCGATGCGTCCCTCGCTCGCTCCGCAGACGCCTTCGGGAGTTCCCGACGCCGAGGGCCCGGGCCCGGTGAGCTCGCGCCAGGAGACGCCGTTGTACACCCATACGCCCGGCGGAATCGTCGGCGGGTTGCCGGCGGTGATCAGCAGACCGCGGTTGGGCGCCCAGAACTCGATGTCGCCGATCCTGCCGAGGCCGACCGGTGTCGGTGAGGGTTCCACCCCGGGCGGGGGAGCCGGCGGTTCGGGCTGTTCCAGGCGCCAGCTCGCGCCGCCGTCGTCGGCGAGGCCTTCGGCCGACGCGGAATGCGCACCCGCTCCGAGCACCAGCAGCGCCGTCAGCGCCGCGATCGTCGCGCGAGGGAAGTGCCGGCGGCGGGTCATCCGCGTCGCCTCCGTGTCCGTCGCGTCGCGTGGCTGCGGGCACGGCGAGCCGCCTTCGCGGGCGGGCGCAGGAAGGTGACCATGATGCTCTGGCGCAGGGTCGGATGGGCGGGCGCGGCGAACAGCACTTCCACGTCCGCCTGCAGGCCGCCGCTGCGGCTCGCGAGCGACCGATAGCGGGGGGCGAGCGTGAGGCTCAGCGAGTCGAGGTCGCCGGGCGTCACGCCCGTCGCGCTGGCGACGGTCGCGATCACCGCCCGAGAACGGTGCCTGGAGCGCTGGGAGGCTGTGCCGACGAGCACCGAGCTCTGTGCGGTGGCCTTCAGCGATCCGGCTCCAGGGGTGTCCGCATACAGGGTCACCGTGCCGTCGGGGTGGGAGAGGGCCGTCACTCCGAGGATCCATTCCGGGGCAAGCTGCGGTCCCGGCGGGGCGCTCGAGACGTACTGTTCGGCTTCGCCCGCGCCGAAGACCTTGCGGGAGACGACGAAGGCGTCGCTCTCGCCGTTGCCATCGCCGAACACGAGGTTGTCGGCCGTGGAGGAGAAGGCCACGAGGTTGCCGTCGGCGGAGAACGTCGGGGAGAACGAGCCATCCTTTTCTTCGTAGGGGTCCTGCCCGTTGGTGAGTTCTCGGTGCGGCTGTTCGGCAGGCTGCCCTTCACCGCCGAAGCCGTGGGTCACGCGGGTGAGCGTCTGGTTCGTGAGGTCGATGTCGAACAGTTCCGACATCCCCGGCGTCGCGGCGGGGGGGCTGACGGCGGCGAGGCTGCCGAGCGGGAAGACCGTGCGCCTCGTCGAGAAGGCGATCTGCGTGCCGTCGGGAGAGATGCCGAAGTCCACGATCGCGCCCGTGCGAGCGAGGTCCGTGACGTCACCACCGGCGAGCTCGGTGAGCCTGTTCAGCGCCTGCAGGCGCGTGAGCCCGCCTTCCATGTTCACGACGTAGAGGTCGTCGGAGGAGCTCAGGACCGAGCCGAATTCTTCGCCGGCGGGCAGGTAGTGGGCGTTGGAGAGGAACGCCACGGTCTCGCCGTTGGCGCTGAGCCGCGGCAGGTAGTCCTGAGAGGTTCCCAGTGCCCACACCCCGTCTTCGCCGGGGAAGTCCTTGGCTTCGAAGGGGCCCTGGCAGGGATCGGCGAGGGTCGCCGGGGATGACAGAGCGGTCTCACCGCTGGCCGCGCAGGCCGGGCTTTCGGGGTCCGAGCCCCCGGTCACGCGCCGTGCGGGAGCGAGCGGGCCGTCTGCGATCCGCCGCCACAGTGGCTCGGTGTATTCGACGTTGTTCGCCGCCGTGTCGTGGAGGAGGATCCTCGTCTGCTCGTCGATCAGCTGACCCATCCACGCGACGGTTGACCCGTCCGCACTGATCGACGCGCCCACCGAGGTCCTGTCGAAGCCGGTTTCGCGTGCCGATTCGTCGCTGATCGCTTCGAACTGTGGGATCTGCACGCCGCCCGGATAGACGGCCCCGAAGACCCTGCCGGTGCCGGGTTCTTCGACGGTCGGCACCGGCATGTCGTGGCCTTCCGCGTTCAGCACAGGAGCACCTGTGGCCGGATCGGCGAGCGCGCTGACGAGTTGCGTCGTGCCGGTTTGGAGGTTGCGCACGGCGACCTGGAGCGAGGGGGTGCTGGGCCCGGCGAGGTCGGATGGCCGGGTCGTCACGAATGCAACCTCGCGACCGTTCCCGCTCAGAGCCGAGCGACCGGCTGCCAACGAGCCGTACACGCGTTCTTCGTGTTCGCGGGCCGTCGTCCCCGGCGCGGCGGCATATTCGTAGCTGAGACCCTGGGTGTGCCCGGCGACGGTG
>DATFZP010000092.1:0-3502 GCA_035314405.1 Solirubrobacteraceae bacterium
AGGAGGAGGAGGAGGAGGAGGAGGAGCCGCAGCCGCCGATTGTCAGGCCGCAGCCGCTGATCGTGAGGGCGAGCAGGCCGAGTGCGACGGTAGGGCTGGTGGCGGCATGCGGATTCAGGCGCACGGCGATGACTTTAGGCGCCGACTCCCATCGAGGCTGCAAGCGCCCACCCAGCCGGTGCTCGACGGCCCCCATCGCCGCTCGAGCACCCGGTGTATGGTCCGGATCGGTGACCGACCGCGATCTCGATGTCGTCGTCCTCGGAGCGACCGGGGTCACGGGCCGCCTCGTCGCGGCCCATCTCGCCGAGCGCTCGTCCGAAACGGGCCTGCGGTGGGCCGCTGCTGCGAGGGACGCGGGCAAGGCCGAGCGGGTGCTCTCGGAGGCCGGGGTCACCGCACCCGAGATGATCCTCGCGGACATCGGCGACCGGGGCTCGCTGGAGAGGCTCGCCGGCCGTGCTCGGGTAGTGCTCGATCTCGTCGGCCCTTACACCCTCTACGGACGGCCCGTGATCGAGGCCTGCATCGCCCGCGGAGCCCACTACGCCGACCTCACCGGGGAGATCCCCTTCGTGAGGAGCGTCATCGACGAGTTCGACGGGCAGGCCCGTGGAAAGGGGGTCAAGGTCGTCCAGGTGTGCGGCTTCGAGGCGCTGCCCCCGGACCTGTCGATCATGCTCGCCGCGGCCACCGCCCGCGAGCGCTGGGAAGAGGACCTGGCGAGCGTCGAGCTCGAGGTCTCGATCGAGCCCCCTCCCGGCCTCCCCCGGCCATCGGACGGGCTCTCGGGAGGGACGCTCCAGAGCCTCCTGGCGGTCGCCGGCACCGAGCACTCGGAGCTGATCGCCGACCCCGCCGCCCTGATAACCGACGAGACCCTCGCCGCGTGGGTGCGTCGGGTCAGCCCGATCCCCCTCGCTCCCCACCGCAGCCGGGACGGCCAGGTGGTGGCGCCGATGACCCCGGCCCCGTTCATCAACCCCGCCGTGATCCATCGCACGACCGCCCTCACGGCCGAGGCCGCGGGCAGACCGGCCGCCCCGTTCCGTTATCGGGAGGGCATCGTGATCGCGGGCCCCCCGGCCACGCTCCCGCTGAGGTGGGGCGTGGCGGGAGCGATGTCGGCGACCCAGCTGGGGCTCCGCGGCTTCGCCCGCGCCACCCCCACGGTCAGGAGGACTGTGGCGGGGACCCTCGCCCGCCTAGCGCCGGGGTCCGGCTTCGGCCCTGTCGGGGAGCGGCTCGAGGGGTGGAGGTGGACCGTGCAGGTGCAGGCCGGCACCCCTCGGGGACGGGAGGTCGGCGTGAGGATCGATGCCGACGGGCACCCCGGCTACCTGTCCGCCGCGAGGATGCTCGGCGAGCTGGGGATGCTGCTGGCCGAGGAGGGCGCCACGCCGGGGCTGGCCGGCTGCCTGACACCCGCCGCGGCACTCGGGATCGCCCGTATCGAGCGCTTCGACCATGCCCGGGTGCGCTTCTCGGTGAGCCCCTAGCTCGGCTTGGCCGCTCGGCCGGAGATCACTCGGCGAGCGGCAGGGTGAAGCGCACGCGGGTCCCCTGCAGCGCATCTGCCAGCCAGATCTGGCCCCCGTGGGCCTCCACGATCGCGCGGGCGATCGCCAGACCGAGGCCGCTTCCGGCGTGGGTGCGGGCGACCTCGCCCCCACCCCTGTAGAAGGGGTCGAACACCCTGGGGCGGTCGACGCTCGAGATGCCCTCGCCCGTGTCGGACACCTCGATCTCCGCGGCCCCGTTCGCCTCCTGTGCGCTGACGTGGACGCTCCCGTCCGGAGGTGTGTGGTTGATCGCGTTGTGCAGCAGGTTGGCGAGGACACGAGCGAGCTTCTCCGGGTTCGCTCGAGCCGGTGCGAGCCCACGAGCGATCTCCGCGCTGACGAGGACCCCTCGGGCCTCCGCCTCCGCACGCGTGGCGGCCAGCATCTCCTGCACCAGATCCGCTAGGGCCACCGGTTCGGTGGTCCAGGCGAAGTCCCCCGCGTTCAGGCGCGAGAACTCGAACAGGTCATCCACCAAGGTCCCCAGGGCTCTGACGTTGGTCCCCATCGTCTGCACGTACCGTCGCGCGGTGGCGGCGTCCACGAGATCGTCGTCGAGCGCCTGCGTCAACAGGCGCAGGGACGTCAGCGGCGTGCGCAGATCGTGGGAGACCGCGGCGATCAGCTGTCGCCTGGCGGCCTCGGCGTCGTCACGCGAGCGTTCCTCCCGTCCAAGCGCCTCGATCATCCTGTTCGCCGACTCGGCGAGGTCGACGAGCTCCTCGCTCGAGCGTGCCTCGATGTGGATGTCCCGATGACCCTCCCCTACCGCTCGCAGCCCCGCGCCCACCTCCCTGACGTCGGCGAGAACGGCCCGCAGGAGCAGCTGCGCGGCGCTGCCGGCGATCACGGCCGCGAACACGACGATGCCGATCGTCGCCCAGGCGTCTGCGGGAGACACGAACATGACGGCCGCCCCGATCGCGAGGGCAGCCAGCAGCTGACCGAGGGCGATGCCGAGGCCGACCTGGAAGCGCTGGCGCAGGGTGTGCAGGCGCAGGCGGCCGCCATCGACCGCGTGGGCGACCAGCAGCGCCGCCAGCCCCAGCGGGAGCAGGACGGCGAGCGTCACAGCCGCCGCGTGCACGCCCCCGACGCCGGCCATCACCGCGCAGGCGAGGGCGAGGGCGAGGGCGAGTGTGAAGAGCGACCGCCTCATGATCTGAACCGGTAGCCGACGCCCCACACCGTCTGGATGAAGCGAGGATGCTCAGGCTCGGCCTCGATCTTCGCACGCAGACGGCGGATGTGGACGGTGACGGTGGACGTGTCGCTGTAGTACGAGAACTGCCACACGAGCTCCATCAGCTGGGCCCGGGAAAAGACCCGACCCGGGTGACGAGCGAGGAACAGAAGCAGGTCGAACTCTCGCGGCGTCAGCGGGACCTCCCTCCCGCCGAGCTCCACGGCGCGGGAGGAAGGGTCGATCCGCAGCCCGTCGAGCTCGATCGCGAGACCCTCCTCGGGCCCTCCGGCGCCTCGGCGGAGCACCGCCTGCACCCTCGCCACGAGCTCGGCGGGGGAGAACGGCTTGACGACGTAGTCGTCCGCCCCCCGTCGCAGGCCCGCGATTCGATCGGACTCCTCGCCCTTGGCCGTCAGCAGGATCACCGCCGGCGCCTCCTGCTCCCGCAGGCGCAGCCGCCGCATCACCTCGAGGCCATCGATCCCCGGAAGCATGATGTCGAGGATCACCAGGTCGGGGCAGCTCTCGGCGCTCATCGCCAGCGCCTGGGGGCCATCGAGGGCCACCCTCGTCCGAAAGCCCTCCCTCCTCAGGTAGCGTGCGAGGACGTCGCCGATCGTCGGCTCGTCGTCGACGACGAGCACGCACGCTCCCGAGTCAGACGCCGGGACGGACATCGTGGAAGCCATGATCGCAGCCACTGCTCCGCACGGCGACGGCGACCCGACGCCGCCACGAGCCGCCGGAGCCGCGA
>DATFZP010000093.1:0-5621 GCA_035314405.1 Solirubrobacteraceae bacterium
CCCCACGAGGCGCAGGCCGGGCGCGTAGCCGGCGGCGATCTGGCCCGTGAACAGCGACGCGTGACCCCCCTGGGACTGGCCCCACACGGCGAACTGCACCCCGGCGTCGGCGGCGGGCAGCCGGTGTGCCGCACGGACGCTGTCGAGGACGTTCATCGCCTCGACCCGGCCGACGAGATACGGGTTGGCGCCGGAGGTGCCGAGACCCTGGTAGTCGGTGGCCGCCACCACGTCGCCGGCGGCGATGAACTCGCCGAGCCCTTCGATGATGTCGGCGCCATCGGCTCCCTGAAGCGACGGCGCGCAGCCGCTCGCCACCCCGACGGTGTCGTGGGCGAACGCCACCACGTGACGAGGTCGCCCGGGGGCGGGGCCTTCCGGGACGACGATCAGGCCGCTGACCGCCGTGGGCCTTCCGCGCAGGCCGGTTGACTCGTAGAGCACCCGGTAGGCCTTGGCGCCCGGGTAGAAGTCGGGGATCAGTTCGTCGCGGATGATCGTCCCCGGCCCGCCTGGGGGCAGGCGCGCCGGAGGCGTGTAGAACGGACCCGGCGCCGGCGCGGCGGACCCCCGCAGGACGAGCGCCAGCAGCACCGCCGCGCATGCCAGACCGAGCACGGCGATCACCCACCTTGCTGGACGCCGCGCGATCAACTGTTCACCTCGGGGGACGCTTCATGATCGGATCGCTCGGTGAGCGGGCCGGGGAGTCTAGCGGGACGGGAGTCGCCTCACGGAAGGCCCTCGAGCCCGTCGTCGGGCTCCACCTCGAGCGAGTTCAGGGCGTAGGCGACGAGATGGTAGTGCCCGACGAGCATCGTGATCTCGATCAGGCCCCGCTCGTCGTAGGACTCGGAGAGCTCCGCCCACGTCTCGTCGGAGATCTTCGCGTCCTCGTGCAGCTCATCGGCGGCGCGCAGCAGGGCGGCGTCCGCGGCGGACCAGCCCTCCGCGCCGGGGCCGTCGGCGACCCGGAGAAGCTCCCCGCGATCGAGACCGAGCGCTTCGGAGATACGCATGTGCTGGCCCCACTCGTACGCCGAGCCGCAGTTGTAGCCGGTGCGCAGGATCAGCAGCTCGCGCTCCCTCGCCCCGAGCACCCCCCGGCCGAGGAGAAAGCCACCGAACGGGAGCCAGGCAGCGAACAGGTCGGGGTGGCGGGCAAGCGTCGGGAAGATGTTGTTGTCGCCGAGACGCGCGCTGATCGCCCCGCCTCGCGCCTCCAGCGTGGGGCGCACCCTGGGCGGCCACTCGGACTCGGGCAGCGGCGGGATGCGGGGCATCTCAGCCGCTCTCCGTGGCCGTGCGCCCAGCCGTCTGCCCGGCGCCCGGCGCCGGCCGGCGGGCCGTCACCCCCACGACCTCCCCCGGCCCGCACCGACGCGCGGCGCGGGGCCCCCCACGAGCCCCGCGCGCTCGCATCGCGCCCCGCTTATTCTTCCTCGTGCGAGGTGAATTCGATGACCTGCTGGAAGGTCGATCGGTTCGTCCAGCGCATCGTGTACGGAAGGATGCCGGGCGGGAATTCGATCCGCACCTGGGGTGCCCGCCAGGCTTCCATGTTGGAGCCCTGGGTCGCCACGAGCCCTTCAGCGGCTTTCTGGATCGCCGCCCAAAGCGACGTCCGGCACGCTTCCAGGCTCCCGCCGCCGCAGTAGTGGCGGCTGTAGGCCCCTTGGACGGGTTCGCCGAGCTCCGAGCGCAGATCCTTGTAGACGTACCCGTACCAGCCGCTGCCGAAGGACGAGCCCCCCGAGTTCGGCGGATTGTCGGTCGCGTTGATCGACTCGAATTCCGGCATCAGTTCGCCGAGCACCGGTCCGAGGACCGCTTCAGCGATCGGCGTCCAGATCGCGGCCATGACGGCCGCGCCCGGCTGCTTCGGCCCCTTGGTCCCGAGCAGGCTGGCCCCGCCTTCGGCCCACGTGGAGACCAGGTTGGCGGCTTCTTCGGCCAGTTTGCTCGGCGCCGGGCCTCCGGCGAGCACCTGCTTGATCACCGGCCACACCTTGATCGCCCGCAGGTCCTGGGTGGCCGCGCGGTTCATGATCGAGACGTCCTTGGACTCGGTCATCTTGTTGGTGAAGCCTGTGTACAGCTGCACCCGATGGATGGGTCCGTAGGACCATTCGGTCGACGCCGCTCCCCATCCGGGAGCCGGCTTGTTGTTCCAGTTGAGGAACAGGTTGCTGGCCGGGGCGACCTCGTGCGGATGCTGCGCGAGCGACAGGAATCCCTGCCAGTCATATTCGCCGTTGCCCAGGGTCGGCAGGCTCGGGTCGGTCCCGGCGGCGGGGATCGGCAGCCGTCCGGTCGAGAAGTAGGCGATGTGTTTGCTGTCCAGGTAGGCCATGTTGAACGTCGTCTCGAGTTCGTTCGCCGCTTCGAAGAACTGTTCGGGCGAGTGCACCTGGTCGGAGTCCAGCTCGCTGAAGGCGACCTCTCCGGCGGGCTCGCGGCCGCGGGTGGCGCGATCGTTGGCGATCGCGTACGGCTTGCCTTTCACCAGCACGGTTCCGCTGACGGGGCCATACACCGATTCTTTGAAGTACACCTCGTGTTCGGGTTCGCTGAGCGTCGCGCCGATCTCCCCCGCTTCGAAGGTGCTCATTTCGATGCATTTGCCCTTGTATTCATAGTGGTCGGACGAGCGGGTCGGCGGGCCTTCTTCTTCTTCTTTCGGGTTGCACAGCTTCAGCAGGAACTGCTGCGTGTTCTCGCTCCCCGCGCTCGTCAGGCTCCAGGCGAAGTCGCGGCCGCGGCCGATGAACACGTACGGGGAGATCGGCGCGATGATGCCCTCCGCGTCGATGCCCGGTCCGTGCAGGTCCGCCTGGAAGACGATCTCGGGGTAGAAGTAGCCGAGCTGCGGTCCCATCACCGCCACCGGGTGTCCGTTCCTGGTGTTGCCCGCCCCGACCAGGAGGAAGTTGGACGCCTTGCGCCGCGAGGCCTTGAGTGCCTGGGCGGCCACCACGGAGGGGCCGCTTTCCGTGCCGGGGTCGACCAGAGCAGCACCGGGGGTCGGCCCGGAGGGAACCCCGTCATACGGGAATTCCTTGCTGGTCGTCGTCGGCGCTTCCGGATCGTTCACCTCGCGCAGGTCGCGGAAGATCTTCAGGCCTTCTTCTTCCCCGTACTTGGCCTCGAGTCGAGCGAGGAAGCTCGAGTCGGTGACTTCGCCGCCGCCACCATTGCCGAAGATCGAGCCGATGAAGGCGAAGCCCGCGATCGCGTCGGCGAACGTCACCGTCGGCAGGCGGTCGGCTTCGGGCAGGGTCAGCTCGTAGGCATTGACGCCCGCCACCCAGTTCTTGAGGTCTTCGATGACCTGTTCGCCCTCGGGCCCCTTTTCTTCGAGCACTTTCTTCTGTTCTTCCACGAAGCTGATCGCCTGGGCGCTCGGCTTGAACGAGCGGCCCGACAGCAGCAGGCCGAAGGGGTTGACGCCGGGGACGCCGAGAGCGGCCGTGAAGGCCGGCCCCAGGCCGAGCCGCAGCAGCGTGCCCCTGTCCTCGGCGGCAACCCAGCCCGAGCCGAACATCACGTCGCCGCGGGTGGCGCCGTAGACGTGGGGGATGTCGTGGCTGTCGCGCACGATTTCGAGACCGGGGATCGGCAGCTCGGTGCGCAGCACCGGACCGGTGACACCGAACTTCTCGGAGAGGTAGTCCTTTTCGATCGCTTTCGGGGAGACGCGCCCCTGCAGGCCTGTGAGGTCGTTGTACAGCGCTCCCTGATCGGTGGAGTAGGGGCTGAACGGGTTGAGCCCTTCCTCGCCGGGGGCGAGGATCTGGAAGGCCCCCCCGGAGTCGTCCGTGAACGCGCTTGCCGGCACGGCCGCGAGCGCGCTCAGCAGAAGGGCGGCGAGCCCTCCCAGCGCCAGCCGCTGCAGCCGGAGCCCGTGGGCTCCCCCGACGATCCTTGTCAACACGCCCACGATGCGCACGATGCCCGCCTCCTTACCTGCCCCGGTGGACAACACCCGGACACTCGTTCCCTCTCCGTGGTGCGAGCCTACACAAGACGAACGATCGCTGTCAAGAATCGCCGCTCACGAGCCTCGTGCGGCGACCGGGGACGGCGCGAGGCCCTCGGGGGTGAGCTCCCCCTCGATCGCTGCGCGGAGGTTCTTCAGAGCCGTGGCCCGCGCGCGTAGCTTCGTGGCCGCATGGGCCGCGGGGTCGAGTGTCGCGAGCGCCCCTGCCGCCTCCATGCTCGCGGCTTGGAGCTCGGCGGCGGGGACGACGAGGTCGAGGAAGCCCGCGGGCACGGCATCCGCCGGGCTGTACATCGCGGCGCTCACGACGGCCCGGTCGAAGTGCGCCGGGTGCAGGCGTCGGCGGGCGAGCTCGACCGCGAACCACGGCACCGTGAGGCCGATCCTGACCTCGTTGAGACCGATCTGAAAGGGGCCGTCGGCGCCGATTCGCATGTCCGCCGACAGGGGCAGGAAAGCCCCGGCGGCGACGGCGTGGCCGCTGCAGGCGACGACCACGGGCGTCTGGAACGCGAGCACCCGCTCGGCGAGCCCTGCGCCGAGGAGGAGCATCTCGAGGACCCCGTCGGGTGAACCGGCGAAGACGCCCAGGTCGAACCCGGCCGAGAAGCATCCCTCCCGGCCGGTGAGCACCACGACGGCGCCGTCGCTCCGGGCGAGGTCGAGCGCCGCATGGATCGAGCGCAGCATCCGGATCGAGAACGCGTTGACCTTCCCGTCGTCGATCGTGATCGTGGCGATCCGCCCCTCGCGGGAATAGGTCGCGAGCTCAGCCATCTTTCGGTCTCCCTTCGTTTCTCGCATCCACGGCAGCACGTATAATGTATCAATGTTTCGAAACGATGCTCTGAAACGCGAGGGGCCGCCCGCGGCGCGCCCCCGGCGGGATCGGACGGGGCTGCGCTAGTGCCGCGGCCCAAGCAGCGCACCCCGGAGCTGCGCAGCCGACTGCTCTCCGTGGCGCTCGAGCTGCTCGCGCGCGAGGGAGCCGCCGGGTTCACGACGAGGAGCATCGCCCGAGAGGCCGACACCTCCCCCCCGGCGGTGTACGAGCTGTTCGGCGACAAGGGGGGGCTGGTGCGGGAGGTGTTCTTCGAGGGCTTCCGGCTGCTGGGCGAGGAACTGCGGGGCGTCGGCACATCCGCCGACCCGCTCGCCGACCTCCTCGCCGTGCTCGAGGCCTACCGGCGGTTCATCCGCGAGCACACGGTGCTGGCGGAAGTGATGTTCTCGCGCCCTTTCACCGACTTCGAGCCGGGGGCCGGCGAGATCGAGGCGAGCAGCTCGGTGAGGAGGCTCATCGTCGCGAGGGTGGACCGCTGCATCGACGAGGGGCTCCTGGGTGGGGAGGCGACCGACGTCGCCCACGTGCTGGTGGCACTCACCCAGGGGCTCGCCGCGGCCGAGGCGGCGAGGCGGCTCGGCACGAGCGAGGAGTCGGTCGAGAGGCGCTGGGCGCTCGCCATGCGGGCCGTGACCGACGGGCTGCATCCGTAGACGCGGCGACTGCGGCGAGAGCCCCGGACGGCGTCGGCGCGAACTCGAGCCCGCGGGCGCTAACCTGCCGCCACTCCATGCTTCAGTTCGAGGATGTGGTCGCGGCGGTCGGCGACACGCCGTT